>JAFVEW010000144.1 GCA_017475805.1 Synergistaceae bacterium
AAGAAATAAGGACGCCTATTAACGCCGTCTTAGGAATGAACGAGATGATTATTCGCGAAACTTCTAACGACAGCAGCATAATGACTTACGCCCGCAACGTTGAAAGCGCAGGGAAAAATCTTCTTTCTATTATTAATGACATTCTTGACTTCTCGAAAATCGAAGCAGGAAAAATGGAAATCGCCGAGAGTGATTATAAATTAAGCTCCGTTTTGAACGACGTTACTAATATGATCGTCTTCAAGGCAAGGCAGAAAGATTTGAAATTTAATGTAAAAGTCGATGAGACTTTACCTGACGGTCTTTACGGCGACGAAGTTCGAGTTCGCCAAGTCGTTACGAATATTCTTAACAACGCCGTCAAATATACTCATGAAGGCAGCGTTTCTCTGACAGTTTCAGGCGAAAAAATTTATGATAAAGTCGGACGCGGCCATATTAATTTAGTTTTCAAAATCAGCGATACAGGCATCGGCATTAAACCCGAAGACTTGCCAAAATTATTTAAGAAATTCGAGCGCGTTGACCTCGTTAAAAATAACACCGTCGAAGGCACCGGCTTAGGTCTCTCGATAACTCAAAACCTTTTGGAATTAATGAAAGGAAGTATCGAAGTCGAAAGCGTTTACGGTGAAGGCTCAACATTTATAATTTTCCTGCCTCAAAGGATAGTTTCAGAAGAACCGATAGGCAACTTCCATCAAAAATTTGATGAGTACGTCCACGAAATGAAAGCCTATCACGAATTATTCAAAGCTCCTGAGGCTCATATTTTAGTCGTTGATGATACGGATATGAATTTGACTGTTATTCAGGGATTGCTTAGAAAAACTGAAATTCAGCTTGATACAGCCTCAAGCGGCAAAGAAGCTCTTATTCATACTCTTGATACTAAATACGATTTAATTCTTATGGATCAGCGAATGCCTCAAATGGACGGAACTGAAGCTATGAATAAAATCAAAGAGCAGATCGGCGGCAAAAATAACGATACTCCGATTATATGCTTGACTGCAGACGCCGTCAGCGGTGCGCGAAATAAATATTTAGAGCAAGGCTTCACGGATTATCTTTCTAAACCCGTCGAGAGCAAAACTCTTGAGGCAACTCTCAAAAAATATCTTCCTGAAGATAAAGTTGTCATCGAAGAAGAAGCAGAAGAAAACACACAGGCCGCAGAAGTCAAGAAATCAGAACTCGAAGAATTTTACTCGAAGACAATCGGCCTTGATTATTATGAAGCTATCAAGAACTGCGCAACCGAAGAAATTTTAGCGAAAACTTTGGAGCAGTTCTATAACTCAATTAAAAATAATCTCAGAGATATTCAAAAATTCTATGACGAAGAAGATATTAAGAATTACACTATTAAGGTTCACGCCCTCAAGAGTTCAGCGCGTTTAATCGGAGCTTCGGAATTATCTGCGCAGGCTATGTATCTTGAAGACTGCGGAAACGCTAACGACACCGCCTCGATAAAAGACTTAACGCCGGAATTATTGATGAATTATAAGTCGTATCTTGAAAAATTAGAGCCTCTTTATAAAAAAGACGATGCTCCGGAAATTCCGCTTGATCAACTTAACGAGGCTTATTCGGCGATCAAAGAATTTGCTGAAATGTTCGACAGCGATTCGATTGACGGCATTGTTAAAATGTTGCGCGGCTATAAGATACCTGAAGCTGAAGCTGAGAAATTTAATTTAATCGCAACTGCAGCAGACGGAGCAGACTGGGCGGCACTTGAAGAAGCATTGAAATAAAAAAATTAAAACACTACAGGAGAAATTTCATCGTGAAACCAAAAGTTTTATACATCAGCGACAGACCCTCGATAGGCGCGGATATGTTGATAAAAAATCTTGATGATGATTTCGAGATTTCACGTGCGCGCTCGACTGATGAAGTTTCAATCGCTAAGATTATTTTAGTTAATTTAGCAGGGCTTGAAAGCACTGACCGAATTGGAGCTATAAAAAACTCAAAAATTTTTTTACTCGGTAACAAAGCTGAAATTGACTCAGCTATAAATAAATTTACAGGAGCAGAATTTTTCGTGAAGCCTTTTAACGCTAAAGAAATTCGCTCACAACTTTTAGAACTCACACAAAATAACAACGGAGGTACTATGAAAACTATTTTACTTGTTGATGATGATGCTGTAATGATCAGAACTTTGCGCGAAGGCCTCACAACTTCCTACAAAGTTTTACCCGCAAACGGCGGAGCAAACGCTCTGAAAATCCTCGAAAAAGTTAAGCCCGATTTAATTCTGCTTGACTATGAAATGCCGGGAATGAACGGCCCGCAAGTTCTTGAAGCTCTGCGCGGAAATCCTGCGACTGCTGAAATTCCCGTGATGTTCCTGACGGCCAAGACTGACTCAAGTGCAATCGAGAAAATCGAAGCCTTAAAGCCTCAAGGCCATATGTTGAAAACTTTGCCGCTCGCCGAGATTAAAGAGATTATTCAAAAATTCTTCGGAGAATAAAGAATGCAAGTAGGAATTAGGAGTTAGGAAGCAGGAAGTAAAAAAGCCCGGTCTTAATGACCGGGTTTCTTTTATGTCTTTTTTTATGAAAGAAAAATCATTCCTGTTATTATTAATCCTAAAAGAACGAGAGAAAATATAAAATCATAATAATGAATTTTTGTTACGGAATAATAAGTTCTGCTGCGCCCGCCTGCCTGCGAAAAACCTTTTGACTCCATTGCAAGAGCAAGGCTTTCTGACCACCTGACGCTGTTGACAAGCATCGTAAATAAAACTTTCGGCGAAAAATATCCGGCTTTTATTCCTCGAACTTTGTAAGAAAGCCTGACATTTTCTAATTCGTTCAGCATGTGAGGCATTATATTAACGGCGGCGATTATTCCGTAAGCAAATTTAGGCGATAAATTACACTGATGAACAAGGCTTGTGATAAATTCTTCGCCGTCGGTCGTTAGAGCAAATAAAATTCCAAGTCCTGCGTAAGCCAATAATCTTGTCGCGAGAGATAAAGCCGTTTGAAAATTCCTCGACATTGCCGCACGTACAGCATAGGGAGCGTTTGTTATCGCCGATAAATTTTCGACATCGCCTGAGCCTTTTGCATAATATAATCCTAAAAGGAAAATTCCGAACGCCGCAATCAATGCAGGAATTAAAATTTTTAGGAAAGTTTTTAATTTAACGTCTGAAAACATAAAAATTAAAATTAAACACAGCGAGAATATAGCGATATTTAACGCCGTTATATATTGAAACGAAATTAAAATTGCCGCTATTAAAATCGTTATGGCTTTTACAGCAGGATTTATTTTTCGCATTTTATTATCTGTCCGTTATCATTAATTTCAAAAATTTCGTCTGCCCATGCTCTTGCGAGTTCTTTGTCATGAGTTATAAAAATCACCGTCAAGTTTTCGTTTTCGACTCTTGAATTTAATTGCGTCATTATAGCTTCCGTTGAGCTTAAATCTTGACCGTAAGTCGGCTCATCAAGTAACAAAATTTTTTGATTACCTATCAACATTGATAACACTGCGAGCCTTCTCTGCTGTCCTTGACTGAGCATATAAGGAGAGTATTTTTCAAATTGCTTGAGATTAAAATCCTGTGTTAATTTTTCAATCGTTTCGTCAGAAGCTGAATTTCCGGCTCTAATTTCGTCAAAAACTTTTTGCGTTACAAATTGGTTAGCCGGATTTTGAAACACTATGCCGATTTCTGAAAATAATTCGCGCTCTTTGATATTTTCTAAATTTTTGCCGTTAATCTCAATTTTGCCTTTATAATCATGATGTTTTAAGATAGCTTTGAAGATTGTAGTTTTTCCTGCGCCGCTCCTGCCTAATAATGCAGTTATTTTGCCGCTTTGAAAATCGATATTAGATTCTTTAATTAAATTTTCGATACTGAAATTTTTCAGCGAGACTGCAATTTTATTGTTTGTTTTATTAAAATTTTTTTTGCCCGTATAAGCTCCGTAAATGCCGTAATTTTTAAGAATATCGTTAAATTTTTCAAATTCAGACGGCTTGATATTATTCTCGATGATTTTGCAGCCTTCGCCCACGATAATATAACGGTCAGCGATGCCGCGCCAAAGTTCTGGACGATGTTCAATAGCTATGACAGTACCGCCGGAATTTTTGTATTCAGCTAAAAAATTTATAATTTCTCGTGAAGATTTTTCGTCGATATTTGCTAAAGCCTCGTCAAGAATTATAATTTTGCTTCCGAGAGACATTAGACAGCATAGCGAGGCTTTTTGTTTTTCACCGCCTGACAAAGTTGTAAATTTTCTATCAAGAAACTCTAACATCACGAACTCTGAAGCAGTATTGAAAATAATTTCGTCCATTTTTTCTGGCGGAGTTGAGATATTTTCGAGGCAGAATATTAATTCTTTTCGCAAAATGTTCATGCAAAATTGTAAATCAGGATTTTGAAACATCAAAGCTAAAAATTTTGAGCGTTCAGCGTGATTCATTTCGTTAATGTCGTGCCCGAAAATTTTAATTTCGCCGCTCGACAAAAAGCCGCCGTTCTCAGGATATAATCCTGCGATCAGAGCTGCTAACGAACTTTTTCCGCAGCCGCTCCGACCCAAAATTAAATTTACAGTTCCAGCCTCAATTTCAAGAGAAAGATTGTCGATGATATTTCTCTTTGAGTTTTCATAATATTTGAAAGTTAAGCCGGAAATTTTAAGCGCGTGAGGCATTTTTTAATCTTCGGGATTATTGTTGATTTCTTTGCTGATTTCGTAGCCGTTCAAAACTCCTGCTCGGGCTAATTTATCTCCAACTGATTTATTAATGAAAGCATCAAAAATAATCGCGCTTATAATTCTGACAACCAACATCAAAGCTAACACTGGCACAGCGATTTTGTTATAGCCGCTGATGATTAAATTATAAATCAGCGTCAACACTGAGCAGCATACAGAAGCCTCGATTAAAGTTACAATATCAAATTTTTTGTATTTTTTCAGAGCTATCACGAGTTCAAAGCCGAAGCCCTGAACAAAACCTGAAAGAATAATGATCGGCCCGAAGAAATTTCCGAGCAAAGTTTCAATAACTGCGCCTAAAATTTCAGCGATTATCCCTGCGCCGGGCTTTCTCATTACGTAAAGAGCAAAGGCTCCGCCTAAAAAATAAATTCCGTAAAAAGGCTCGTAGCCAAGCGATGCAAGACCAAAAGGAGCTAATAATCCATACAACATACCGCCTGCGTAAGTAGCTCCTAAAAAAATAACACCGAAAAGGACTGCACAAACTGCTATCATCAAAACATCTTTCAATTTATAGTTCATGATTTACAACTCCTTTTTATTTCGTTGGACTGTTGACAGAAAGTGTAACTTCAAAAACGTAGTGCGAGATATTTTCTCCGCAATAGTTATTTACGTAGTTTATATATGAAAATAAATCCTGAACATCACACTCAAGAAGCGTGCAGTAATGCGTGCTGCCTGCGTAAATTCCTAAATCTATTGCACGATTGACGACCGTTGCAATATGTTTCATATAATCGGCGACACCCAGCGGGTAAAGAGAAATTTTGCAAACAACGGGAAAGTGTTTATCTTTGATTTCAGGCTCATTCATCAAAATATCGTCCGCTGCCATGAATGAATCAGCTTCAACATCGCCCGGACAGCCTTTTGAAAACGTGCATTCCATTGTCATATGGACGTCTTTATTGTAAGCATGAATAAAGCAGGCTTTCACAGCGTCTTCAACGTGAATTTGACGGCCTCGATAGATTGTCGAGAGTTTGTCGGTGTTAGACCAGACTTTTGAAGTGTTGACCTTGCCGACCGCGCCTAAAATTAATTCTATGTAGCGATCGCTCATCTCTGAAATTGAAAAACGGCAGCCCGTGATTTGTTTCGAGCCTTCAGAGCCGCAGCCGCAAGACTGGCCGTAAGTTACGTATTTTTTTTCGGACATTAAAAAAGACCTCCTGAATTTTAATCCCAGTGGCCTAAGAATTTAAGAAAATATCTCTCTCTACGCTGACATTACTCAGATCAGATTCAACGGGTATTAATCTCAGTCTTTCGACACCCCGGGACTTTTGTCATGAAAAATTTTTTTAATTATAGCAAAAGGTTTATAATAAGCTCAATCAAAAATTTCAGAATAATTAAATTTATAAGAGAAGGTGTTTTTTTCAAATGGGGGTTTTTAGTGAGCGTAAACCCGAAGACACGAGGAGCTTCGCATTATGTGCGCACGGAGGAGCAGGCAAAACTTCTTTTGCAGAGGCCATGCTCTTTGATAACGGCAATATCAGCCGCATGGGTTCAGTAGAAAACGGTAACACAGTCAGCGATTTCCAGTCCGAAGAACAAAAACGCAACATTTCAATCAGCACTTCTTTAATGACGTTTGAACGCAAAGGCAGAACTTTTTACGTTCTTGACGCTCCCGGCTATGCAGATTTCACGGGCGAAATGAGCGCGGCTATAAGAGTTGCGGATACGGCCGTAATTTTAGTAAGTGCCGTCGGAGGTATCGAAGTTCAGACTTCTAAGGCTTGGGAATACGCGAGCCATCACAACGCGCCTGTAGCTTTCGTGATTTCAAAAATGGATCGTGAAAACGCTGATTTTGAAAAAGTCCTTGACGATATTAAATCGCAGTTCTCACAAAATGCTCTGCCTGTGTTCCTGCCGATCGGAGCAGCAGATAAATTTTCAGGCGTTACTGACGTTCTCAAAGGCGAAGACTCTGACGCTAAAGAAGCCTTAATCGAAGCCGCCGTTGAAATGGACGATGCTTTAATGGAAAAATATTTAGAGGGCGAAACGATAGCCGAAGCGGATATTGAGCGAACTTTGAAAAAAGCTATCGCCGCGAAAAGAATCATGCCCGTGTTCGCAGCGTCTTCAACAATGAATATCGGCGTTAAAGAATTTATGGATTTCGTAGCGGATTATTTCCCGTCGCCTGTCGATATAGGAGGCGTTGCGGCTTTTGAAGACCCAGCGGGTGGCGGCAGCGGAAATAAAGTCATGGCCGAGCCGAAACTTGATGCGCCTTTCTCAGCTCTCTGCTTCAAAGTTTTGGCGGACGCATTCGTCGGAAAATTGTCATTTATTCGAGTTTATTCCGGTAAACTTTCAAGCGAAGGCACAAACATTTATAACCTCACCAAAGGCGAAGAAGAAAGAATCAGCTCATTCAAAATGATGTCCGGCAAAGACGGAAAAGACGTCAAAGAAATTATCGCCGGAGATATAGTCGCGATTCCGAAATTACAGAGCACGAAGGTCGGGAACACTCTCGCTACAAAGGGTGGATTTTCGTATAGATTTCCGCATATCGAATTTCCGAAACCTGTTTACAGCGTCGCAGTTATCGCCAAGAGCCGCGCCGATGAAGATAAACTCGGCAATGCGATTTCTAAAATTTTGGAAGAAGACCGCTGCTTAACTTTCGAGAAAAACGCCGAGACCCGCGACAACGTTTTATCTGGAATGGGCGACATGCACATTGATATAGTTTTATCAAAGATTAAAGAACGTTACGGCGTTGAACTTGACACCAAGACCCCGCAGGTTGCTTACCGTGAGACGATCCGCAAGATGTCAGAAGCTCAGGGCAAACATAAAAAACAGTCCGGCGGTCATGGTCAGTACGGCGACGTTTATATTAGATATAGGCCGCTTGAAAGAGGCGAAGGCTTCAAATTTATCGACAGCGTTGTAGGCGGTGCAGTGCCTCGAAACTTCATTCCTGCGGTTGAAAAAGGTCTGCGTGAATACATGGTCGCAGGCCCGTTAGCAGGCTTCCCTGTTGTTGACTTCAGCGCGGAATTATATTACGGCTCTTATCACGACGTAGACAGCTCTGAAATGTCATTCAAACTTGCTACGCGTCTTTCATTCAAGAAAGGCATTATGGACGCTAACCCAGTTTTGCTTGAGCCTGTTATGGACGTTGAAGTTACAGTGCCTGAAAGATTTATGGGCGACGTTATGGGAGATTTCAACTCAAGGCGCGGCCGCATAATGGGAATGGAAGGACACGGAAAATTGCAGGTTGTCAAAGCTCAGTGCCCGCTCGCTGAAATGTTCAGATACGCGATTATCTTGCGTTCAATGACGTCCGGCGAAGGTTCTTTCTCAATGGAATATTCGCATTACGAGGAAGTTCCGGCCGAGATCGCAAAGAAAGTCATCGCTGCCCACAAGAAGGAAGACGAAGACGAAGAATAAAAATTTTTGGGATATTAAAAAAGCTCTCGTTTTTAAGCAAGAGCTTTTTATTTTATTTTGCTAAATTATTCAGTTAATTATTTATATTCCGCCGGATAATTTATCTGCGCACCTGCATATTCAAGCGGCCAAACTGTTTTGTATTTTCCGTCCTGAACCTGAGCAATCGCTATCGAAGCAAAAATATTGTTGTTGTAAT
>JAFVEW010000145.1 GCA_017475805.1 Synergistaceae bacterium
TCCGTCAAGAAGGTAATCTGTAGAAGTGTCCAAAGCATTTGCGATTTTTGTTATATATTTAGGACTGACGCTTACCCTATTGGTTTCCCATCTCGAGATAACACTGCCCTCAGTTCCAATCTTTTTTCCTAAGTCGGCTTGAGATAATCCGCGCCTAATCCTTAATTCCCTAATTCGATTTCCAATAAACATTCCTTTATATCCCGATTCAGTTAGAATTAGAAAAGAATATAAATATTATATCTTAAATTAAATTAATCGTGTTATTGTCCATTTTGCCGTCGAAAAATTTTCCAAGAACTTTATGGAAAATCGAATTATTTTCGCCCGAAGCATAAGCAAATAAAGTCATGCAGGATTTTAATTTCATAGCGTCAATATCGCTATTCATGACATCAACGGGGTCATTTTTTGAAAGTTTTAATAATGTTTCTGTAATTTCTATTAATCTTTTGCCAAGCACAGGGTGAGCTAAATAATTTTTAGCTTCGTCGAGATTTTCGATGCCGTAATATTCAGCGTTATAGCTGCGTCCTAAGTCTTTAAGCTGCGGAAAAATATACCAAATCCAGTGAGTTTGTTTACGTCCTGCTTTAATTTCGCTCAAAGCAAATTTATAATCTCTATCTTGAGCTTTTATAAATCTTTCTAAATCGTACATTTTTAATAAAAAAATAAAAAATTAGGAGCAAGAAAAAAATTCCTCACTCCTCATTCCTAATTCCTAACTAACTATAAAGTCTTTCGACTGCGCCGTGAACTTCCTGTAATTTAGGAATATACTGCTGACGATAGCGTCCGAAGCAAACGTCCATCTGCTCATAGAAGGCGACTGTATCAAGTCCGACAAATCTTTGAGCAATAGCTTCTGCTGTAGGCATGTAACGAATTTCGCCGTCATACATTTTCGTAACGGTTACGCCGCTAACGCCTTCGTCGAGAAGAATGACTGCCGCTGCTCCGATTTGTTTTCCGAAGTTTACGTCGTAGGCTGATGAAGCACCGCTGCGAACTATATGGCTCGGAATGACTTCGCGGATTTCAGGAATTTCAAAAACTCCGGGAACGAACATTCCGGAAGTCTTCATAAATTGTTTAATCTCCGGGTCTTCTTTCATCATGTTTTCGAGAGTTTCTTTGACGAAGCGTCCTGCGCCTGCGAGTTTCGGGTGTCCGAACGAGTCATTAGCTTTTCCGCCGCCGTCCGAGAACAATTGGCCGTCTTCGCCTCTGACGCCTTCAGCAACGACGATTGTGTAAGTTCCTGCGTGAACGTCGGAGTTCAAAATTCTTCTGATATAGTAATGCTTTAAGTGCGAATAAACTGCGTTGAAATCGACGGGAACTTCAGGAATTAAAATGCAGTCTGCGTCTGCTGCGATACCGCCTCTGAAAGCTGTATGGCCTGCGTAACGTCCGAAAACTTCGATGACCATAATTCTATTGTGAGTTGTTCCAGTTGTTTTAAGGTCGTCAACGATGTCAGCGATTTTGTTAATGGCCGAGTCTCCGCCGACTGAATAAGTCTGAAGGTCTAAATCCATTGTTTTAGGAGCGTGAACGCAAGGAATTCCGTGTTCAGAAAGGTCAACAACAACGCTTCCTGTATCATCGCCGCCGGAAATTACGAGGCCGTCAATGTTATGTTTACGAAGTCCCATTGAAATTCTGTCGTATTTATCGGGGTCATTGATTTTTGAAATTTTTACTCGGCTGTGTCCTGCGTCGCTTCCTGCGAACTGTGAATTAACGTGGTCTGTGCGTTCTTCGTCGAGTTCGACAAGATGATCGAAATTAACGAGATTATAAAGTCCTGCATAGCCGTTTGGAATTGTGAAAGTTCTCATTCCGCGCATTAAAGCAGCTTTAGCCGCGCCACGAATAACAGCGTTAAGACCGCCGCAGTCGCCGCCGGAGGTGATGATACCGATGTTTTTCATTTTTCTTTTTTCTTCTGCCAAAATAAAAAACTCCTTTATAAAAAATTTTTTTCTGAATTTATTTATTATACTGTGAAATTGAAAGAATTTTAGCATAAAAAATTCTCTCCTCTTAATTTTTTATGAACTAAATTAAAAGGAGAGAAATGAGCAAAAAAATTATTAAATTAATGATGCGTACCAGTTTTCTTTGCCGATTAACTTAATGAGTTCAAGCTGCTGCTCGCCCCAATACATGTCGCTTTCTTCGTCCTGATAATATTCTTTAAGAATATCGTAAGTCGTGTAATCTTCTCTTGCACACTCGACAAGGCTTGCAAGCCACGCGAGGCCATCCTTTGAAACCTGAAGGTCATACTTCACAAATTCAAGAGCGTCATTGCAAACTGGGCCTTCTTTTTTCGCCTGAAGTTTAACTTCGCCGCCTAAATCAAGAATTCTGTCGACGCATTTTTTGACATAACCGCGTTCTTCGCTTGCATGTTCGGCGTACTTATCAGCCAATTTGTTGAACCCCTGAGAAGCAAAAACTCTCGATTGAATTTCGTGGCCGTCTGCTTGCTGCGCGAGGTCTGTTACGATAACTTGAAGCCCCTCAATAATTTTTCTTTGTTTTTGTTTGACATAAAAATTCCTCCTTAAAAAATTTTTATAAAAATAATTCAGGCTCTAAACGAGTCTTTGGCATGTCCATAATAACTTTCATTATGTCAGCCATTTCTTTGCTCGTTGACTTAATTGCGTGCTTCGGACAGCGGTTTATACAGCCCCAGCAGCCTATGCACTTTTCAAGATCAAAAGTTTTTTTCGAGATATTAATTGCGTCAGTCGGGCAATGTTTCGCACAAGTTCCGCACTGAATGCAACCATCGGTCATTTCTTTAGCTTTGTATGACGGCGGCAAAGTATAAGGCTCATCGGGATGCTGCTCACGGTAAGCTATAACTTTGTTACCGAGTTCAAGCGTTGACCAATTTGTTTTAGGAAGATTATGAAGCGTTAAATCGCCGCTTAAAACTTTTTCATAAGATTTTTGAGCAAAATCTTTCATAATTTCAAAGTCTTTATCGTCGGGACGTCCGGCCGCAAAACTTGTATCAATCGAATGACGAGCAACAAAAGCTCCAAGTGCCGCGACTTTGAAGCCGCTTTTTTCAGCACGTTTAAGCATTTCGTTCAAAGCGATTCCGTAATAAGTATTGCCGAACGTTACAACGCCGATAAAAGGAGTCCCGTCAGCTTGCAGACATTCAAACATTTCGTCAGAAAGCGTGAAAAGTTTTCCTGCGGTCATACAGCCGAAGATAACTAAATCATTTTTATCGAAAATATATTTTTTCTTACGGCTTGCTGAAGCTAAAATGTCGTGAGTTTCAATCGGAAGGCCGCTATTAATATCAGCCGCGATTTTTTTCACGATTTTTTCAGTTGAGCCGCTCGGACTGAAATAAACGAGGTGAATTTTTTTTATTTCGTTCGACATTTTAATTATTTCACGTAAGACACAGGAATTAGCTCCGGTTTAACTTTGCGTTCCTGAAGTTCTAAATCAGTGTAGCCGATTATTACGGAAGCTAAAGCGTCAAAGCCTTCGGGAATGTCAAGAGCTTTTCTGACATCAGGGCGGCCTCTCATAGCTACAACGGTGGTGTTAATTCCGCAATGAGCAAGGCCAAGCGCAGTAGCTTGAAGTTCCATATTCTCAATAATCGTGCCGACGTCCCAAAATAAATTAACGTTCATTAAATCAGCCTGAGCCTTCGGCATTTCGCTTTCATCATGAATTTTTCCTGAAAGAATTATCCACACCGGCGCGTTATAAAGATACGGACGAGGCATTTTAATAGTAGCTTCGGGAGCGGCGAAAATTACATCGGCAGCGTCTTCGGCTAAATTCATTGCGTCTTTACTCGTTACGACAGAAATATGAAATTTATGAAGATGAACAATGGGAGCTAATAAAGCAGCGTCAATAACTTTTTTAATGTCCTCATTGGACGGCATTTTGTCATTATATTTTCGTGTTGATACACGCTTAGTTAAAACTTTCTCAAATTCCATTTTAATTTACTCCAAATTCATAATAATTTTTTCTTCGAGATTTTTATAACCTTCAGGCGTGTGTGTTGAAAGGTAAATCGTTGGGTTATTTTTGATGAAGTCGCGAACTCTGTCGAGAGTATCACGAGCGGCCTCTAAGTCTTCAAAGACTATCGAGAGTTTATTTCTCTTTAATGCCGTGTCGTTGTAAGTAACGTCGCCGTGCATCATGTAATAAACTCCGTCAGCTTCAACTATTACGATTGAATTTCCTTTCGTGTGTCCGCGAGCCTTAATGAAATAAATTCCGTCAGCGATTTTTTGAGAATGTTCAAAATTTTTATAAGCTCCGTCGGTGTACTCGCAGCGTATAATATTTTCGCCCGTCAATTTCAAAGCGTCGGCATCTTCAGGACCGATATAAACTTTGGCGTTCGGAAATTCTTTAAGCTCGCCTGTGTGGTCAGGGTGTTTGTGAGTTACTAAAATTTTCGTAACCTGTTCAGGCTTATAGCCAAGAGCTTTGAAAGCGTCCATATAAGTATTAACTTTCGTGTAGCCTTTGAACGGTGTTTCAGGTGAAAGACCAGTATCAACTAAAATAACCTCGCCGTTTTCCATGTCGATCAAAAAGTTTTGAAGGCTAGCAGGGAATTTTTCTTCGGGATTTCCATCAGCTTTGTTTTCTCCGCCGAAAAGGAAATCTCCGCCAAAAGAGCCGTCATCGTAAAGTTTAACGACTTTAATTTTCATTTTTAATTACCCTCCTGTAAATTAATATTTCTTGAAAATCATTGCGTCAAATTTTAGAATTACTTTATCATTAAGACAATAACTCAGTTTTTTAATACCATTTAGTAAGGAGAAAATTTTTTATGTCTGACGAGAAAAACGAGAAAAATATGTGTCCGTTGAAATATTTGACAAACGCTTTCGGAGGCAAATGGAAACTCCCGATAATTTGCGTCTTGGCGAATCAAAAGCCGCAGCGTTACAGCGCGATCAAAAAAAGAATAGGCGACATAACGAACACAATGCTCGCGAAGGCATTAAAAGAACTCGAGGACTCAGGATTTATCGATAGAACAGAATATAACGAAAAAGTCCCGCACGTCGAATACTGCCTGACTCTTAAAGGCGCAGGAGCTTTGCCTATGCTCACGGCGGCGGCTGAATGGGCGATTAAAGAAATGGATTCTGAAAATCTCAAACCTTATTGCCAAGAATGTAATTCGCTTTGAAATTTTTGCGTAAGATTCATGAACGAAGAACTATAATTAAATTCATTCGCAGGAATAAATAAATATCGCCATTCTTTGAATCCGTTTTCACAGCCCCAACGTGAAGCAATGTTACAGAAATTAACTCCGACTTTTTCTTTCGCAATAGTATCTGAAGAGTCGAGCAGATTTTGACCTTTAACTTCGATCATGTAGATTAAATTATTCGTTTCGACAACAAAATCAGGCGTGTAATTATGTTCGCTGCCGTCAAGACTGTATCTTAAATCAAATTCTTTCTCGCTTGGCCTTAGCCACTGAAGGACATCTTTATCACTATCTACAATGCGCGCCAATTTTAATTCACCGTCGCGGCTGTCAAATTTAGCTTTGTCAAAAACGCTTTTCTTTAAGCCGGTGAAAAGTAACGATTTTATATTTCCTTTGAATGAAGAGTCATTTAATTTGCATTCATGAGTATAACTATATTGAGGCTGTAAGTTAAATTTGTTTACGCCGATTACTTCTTCAAACGTATAGCCTTCGCTGCGTTCGACATGCAAGAGCATTTGCTCATAAATCTTGTTTATTATGTCGAGCTTCTCATTAAAAATAATTTTTTTCATTCCGTCAGCTCCGAATTTGTTTGAAAAATAACTACAGACTTGATTTATTAATCTAAAAAGCAATTTTGAATATTTATCGTAATCAATTTCAGGTCTGTCTTTTAATTCGTCTAATAATTTTTTAACGGGATTGTAATTACTTAAATCAATCTTTTCGCCTTCTATTATTAAAACTTCGTCAGAGCCGACAAGATTTTTTATAATAATTTCATCATTAGGCGGAACGTTATTAAATTTCGATGTGTCAATGTCAAAATCCGTAAAAATTAATTCGTCGCGTCCTGAATGAGTAATTTTAATCTGCGGGATCGGAATAAATTTTTCAACGGCTTGTTCGTGAATTTCTTGTGTCATTTTCTCGAAACAAGTTTGTAAATCTTCATGATGTTTTTGAAACTCGTCAGAAAGATTTTTATCGTTTGAAATTTTTTTTGAGATTTTTTCTGTAATTTTCTTTTTATGTTCCTGAGTTAATTTTTTATCGGGCGAATTTTGAAGCGTCGTTGAAATTTCCTGCTTTATTTCTTCGTCAGCGGTCTTGAAAATTTCATCAAGTCTTTCATTTTTAGCGAGACCTGTTGCTTCGTATGCTTTCTCAAGCGTTGTATCAGGATCAAAATCAAAATTAATCTGCGGAGTGTTTATTTTTTCCTCTTCAAAGTCTTCA
>JAFVEW010000146.1 GCA_017475805.1 Synergistaceae bacterium
AAGATTTTTCATAAATAAAATATCTTCAGGTCTGTCTGAAGGATATTGACGTACAGATTTTTCATTTTCTAAGACAATTGGCCTGCGTCGTCGGCGAGGTCTTGATTCTGAATTGATATTTTCAGATTTCTTTTGACGCTTCAAAGAATTAAAAGAAAATTCCGGGAACTGCATAGTCAAAATTCTTGAGCCGAAGAAGAACGCCGAGAGAATGAACGAGCCTATGACGAATAATAACGTCAAAAAGCCGCCGATATTAAGATAAAAAAAATGAGCTAAACCGCGTCCGAAATTTCCAGGCAAGAATAAAGTTAATTCAGAGTTCCAGCCCGTCTCTTTTAGAAGGCCGAGCATGAACGCAAAGGAAATATAAAGCTGAATAGTTCCTAAAATTTGTCGCGGAAGGAAAGGAACTCGCAGCCTCATTAATTTAGCAACGCATAAGTACAGCCAAAACAATAACGGCACTATCAAAGCACCGCCCCAAGCCGTTCGGAGATAGAAGCCTAATTCTTCGCCGCCGTTGCCGACAAGCGAACTTCCGAATAAAGCAAAAATAAAATATAAACAAACTACAGTGAACAAAGATAAAATAATCTTTCTCCAACTTTCTCGTTGTCTGTTGCGTCTGCGTCCCAAATTAATTTTCCTCCTCTATTTTTCCGAACGCGCTTGCTTGATGTTCTGCAGGTGCTCTTTATAAGTCTTTGAGAAATAATGATAGCCGTCTTTGCCTGCGACGTAATAATAAAAATCATTTTTCTCAGGGTCAAGAGCCGCTCCCCACGCTTCGATATTAGGCACGCATATAGGACGCGGCGGAAGTCCTGTAACTCTGTAAGTGTTGTAAGGCGACTCGACTTCTAAATCTTTATTCAAGACTCTCGTCAATTTTCGTCCCTTTAGTCTCCAAGCATAAACGACAGTCGCATCAATTTGAAGCAGCATATCCTTTTTCAATCGATTTTGAATAACGCCTGAAACTGTCCGGCATTCTGTGTCGTGTAAAACTTCGCGCTCAATCATCGAGGCAATTATAGAGGCGTCTTGAAGTTCTTTAGCCGTGAATTTATGAGCCTTTATGAAATCTCCCCAATGTTTCCACCAAGCTGCTGCGGCCGTACTCACGACTTCATCGGCTGAACGTTCAATTAACATGTAAGTCTCAGGCATTAAAAAAACGTAACGAGTATATTCGTCATCAGGCAACTCATTCAAAAATTCGAGCATTGCCGCCGGATAATTATCGTCGCGTAAAAGAGCCTCCGCAAATTTTTGACGTGAAATCTGTTTATCTTGATTTTCGAGCGAGTCTGTCAGTGCAAAAATATCAAGTCCCGGTAAAATCTGAGCTTTTAATAACGCGGGCTTGGCCGTTCGTAATTGCCGGGCTAAATTCCAAGCATCTGACGGAACGACGCTGTAATGACCGGCGCGAATTTTTTTATCGATCCCGAATTTAATCAGCCATCGAGTTAAATGAAAAGGCGTATCGTTATCAAGAGCTCCTTGAATCTCAAAAGCACGAGCAGCCTGAGAAGCCGTCATTCCTGGTTCGATTGATACGTTGATTTTATTTCCTTCAGGGATCGGGATAATATCTTCCCAAAACTGCGACGGGAGTTTCAGATAATAAGCCGCGTAAGCTGCCGCCGCTGCAGACAACAGGAGCAGCATTAAAACGAATCCGTAAAATAAAAATCTACGGCTGCGTTTTTTGTGACGTACTTGAAACTGAGATTTATTATTAGATTGAAGAGTTTTCGAGCGAGAATCTTTTTGTGAGTTTTGCAAGTTAAGCACTCCTGTTTGTTTTTAGAGATATTATAGCAACACTGGAAAATTTTTGATTTATTTTACTTAATCAGATTCTTCTTCTGCTGATTCAGATGCGCGAACTCTTCCGTATCTAAAATGTATGTAATAATTTGTCTGACCTAAAGCTCGCGTGATTTTGATTTTGCCGTTTTGATCAAATTCATTTTTATTTGAATCATAGGTGAGCTGCTTATTAGAAAAATTTTGCGAAACTTCTGAAACACTGAAGCCCTGTGGCAATGTAAAGTCGCTTGAAATAGAGTTACAGCTAACTTTTCCGCTTTCAAATTTTATCGTTAAATTCATGTGTCGACGATCGGCCTTTCGCATTAAATCCGTGATATACGCCGTTAATTTTTCAGCTTCCTGCTTTACGGTTTGATTTTGCGAAGTTATATTTGCCATGATAAACGACGCGAAAATCGCAATGATTACCATAGCAATGAAAAGTTCTACAAGCGAGAACGCTTTTCTACGAGAAAAATTTTCATTAAACATTTGAGTCGTCTCCGATTTCTAAAACTAATGTGAAAGTTACTTGTCCTGTCCCGGCGTCTTGCTGAGAAACGGGAAGTTTAATTTCGCTGAATTTTTGAGATTCGTTTAATATTTTAAGCGTCTCCAAGAGAGCTTTTTCATCTACAGCGTTTCCGTTCAGAGTAACGATAAAAACACCTTCATTGCTGCGTGAAAAATCGGCGTCCCCGAATTTAACTCCGTGTTCTGTTCCCGCGCTGTTCTCAAGTTCGTTCAAAATTTCAAGAACAGGAATATCGTCTTGAAGGAATTTCAAAACTTTTTCAGTTTCAGTGTTTTGCTGCTCAAGTTCTGAATTTTGCCGCGTCAAAGCTATTCTTTGCGGCGTTAAATCTTGAACGCTGTCTCGAATTAAAGCCATTTTGTCATTAATATCCTGAATGCAGAAAAATGTGAATGAAATCGTACCGATCGAGAGCATTAAAAATATAATGATAAGTCCCCATAAAATTAATCGATTAAAACTGAAAGCATAACGACGCTGCTCAATTTCGATAAATTCCTGAGGCCGCATATCAAGAGCCGGAAAGCCCGGCGTATCTCTCATGGCAAGACCGCGTGCAGCATAATATTCGTCGCGTTCCGTTATAACTTTCAGTCCGCCTTCTTCGCCTGAGCTGCTTGCGACGTCAAAATCAGAGCCGAGCAAAATTATTTTTTCGACGCCTGTTCGATATTGCGCTTCTATGTAACGAATAGTGTTTTGAATGTCCTGCGAGTTTTGTTGAGTGTTTCCTATTCTGAAATAAATTCCGTCGCCGTTCCAAACTGCAACGATATTATGATGATCAGCAACGACGCAGAGACCTTGATAGGCTTCAGGGATTGCGCGAATCATTGCGAAGTTTAAAGGCTCTACGGGGCCTGCTGGGATTCCTGCATTATGAGCGGCGATTAAAATACTCTCGACCGTTTGAGAACGTGCGGCGGCAGCAAGTATTGTTATATTATTTTTATGAGCATCATTCGGCGTTTTTATTTTCACGGTATCGAATACGGCTTCTTCGCGATGATACGGGAAATACTCAGAAAAATTCACGTCTATCGAACCTCTAATATCTTCAATGCTCATATCAGGGAACGCCGGAAATCTTATTATAGTTTCGCCTTCGGGCAGGCCGATACTGACTGGAGTATGAATTTTGCCTATAGATTTACGAATCTCTACAAAGGCATTTTGAAGCGACGCAAAATTTTTAATCTGGCCGTTGACGATACAGCCGTCAGCAAGAGGCACAGTGATTTTCCTGCGGACTTCATTGCTTTCATCGATTTCGATAAAATAAATATATTCGTCATGTATTGCCATAGCCGCCGAAATTTCAGAAGCTATCGGTGTTTTCATTTTTAATTTGAACAAGCTCATTCTATTGCCACCAAATTTCTTCGTATGTTTTTATATTGCCATTTCCATTGACAAGCACTTGAATCATAAAATTATTTCCAGCCGGCATTGTTTTATAAGCGCGTATTAAAAAATGATCTTCCATTGCCGGGAAAATTCTTTGATTCATATCTTTCCAATGAGAGCTATTAGTATTATCGAAATCTTTATTTTCGTACGTATAGCTTAAATCATGAATTGTCGCATACATTTTATTTGCGTCGTTCCTATAAAAATATTTTTCTATATGGAACGCACCCTCATCGTATTGATGAGTATAATTTTTACGTGTATCGGCGTTGGCATCATCAAAAAAATTTTCCCAATTTATCGTTCCGCCTACTGTAAAATCGTCAGAGGCAGTTTTTATTTCTATTCTCGCATTCTCAACTAAACTCGCGAGCTGCATCCTGATACTTTGAATATCTCTGTCTTCTTTGACAGACTGCGACGACGTATTTGAAAAGAAAAATACTTGAGACGTTATTATTATTGTCGCCATAAAAAAGACCATGAGACTTATCAATGACGCTCCGCGCCGTTTAGTTCTAAACTTAAATCCCTCATTAAAAATTTTTTTCATGTCTTCCTTGCAGGTGCTTTGAAACTTACAACACCCGCATAAATTTTTATCCTGCATAGTTTCCGGCAGCCTCCTCAATAAAATTATATCCACAGCCGAGCGAAAAAGTCCCGGCAACCCAGAGACAATCATATCCTTAACGACATTAAAATCAAAAACATCAGGGTGCTGTTCAGCCAAATATATTATCTCAATGGAAGGAATTATGCCCGAAGATTTTTGGATTAGCCAAGCGTAAATTAAACTTTGCGACAGCGGGACTGTTATATCAGATTTTGAAAAGCCCTTGAACTCAAACAAACGCGCCTCGAGACGTTCGGGGTTAAAAATCAAAGCATCGTAACGTCCGCTGATAATTAGTTTTGAGTCCTGAAAGTCGCAAGTTCCCTGTAATTTTCCTTCAG
>JAFVEW010000147.1 GCA_017475805.1 Synergistaceae bacterium
CCTGCTGCTTGCTGACATAATCTTTCAAAAGAGAGTTCACTAAAAAACTCAATCTATTCCAGTAACCCTTGCCTGTACTCCTGAAATAATTTAGGATTTCTTTATTGATGTTCAAAAGGACGTCTTCATTTTCTGGAAGTCCCCATAGAACTTCGGCATTTTTCAATTCTTCTTCCGTAAGTTCCGGAATATCAGAGCAGTCAATGTCTTCATCTTTCATCGCTCTGAGCCTCTCCCAATCCGTCGCCATGCTTTTTCGCCTCCTCATAATATTCTTTTCGTTCAGAAACTCTTGCTCTGCGAGCAGAAATTATTCGTCTTTTATTGTTTCGTGGTGTATAGATTACAGTGATCTCTACATCGTCTAAAAGTCCTGTCGTCACATAACGATCTTCTCCATAGTCAGCTCTTGTGTCCTTACGCCTAATAAAGAATCCGTCAAAGATTTTTACAGCGTCAGCAAAATCGATGCCGTGTTTTTCGATATTAATCTGACGCTTATTTTCGTCCCATTCAAAACGTTCAAATTGCATTTAGAATTTATTTTCTTACACCTGCGCCAATGTTTCTTAGCATATCGTTTCGACCTTGCGTGCTAATATTGTTGCTTGTTGCACCGGGCTGAGACCAATAAGTCTTAGCGCGTGATGAGAACGCTCCGATCCAATTAATTCCGAACATATCGAGCAATAATGTTACTCCGAAAAACAGCCAGAAAAATACAGCAAGAACAGCGATAATCTTAAAGCTCGCCGTTATTGTTCTGTCGGCGGCCTTCTCTAACTTTTCAACTTCTTTTTCAGCCTCGCGACGTTCTTCTCTCGAAAGATGTCCTGCTTTTTCTTGTCGTTTTATGTTAAAAATTCTCCAGAGAGTTGCTCCGCCTTGAGCCCATTGATAGAGGCCGAACAAAAAAACAGTTGCGCCTAAAAATCCCAAAAGAAGCCACATGAATTTTCATCTCCTTTTCTTTATTAAATTTCGTGATTTTTTACGTGTTATTATAGCTTAAACAAAAATTTTATTATTCAGGCGGTGTCTTAAAAACATGAAAATTATTATTGCGGGCGTCGGACCGGGTAAAGCCGATTTAATTTCTCTCGCGGCAGTCAACGCAGCAAAACAGGCCGATTTAATTTTAGTTCCTCGTCCTAATGATAAAACCGGCGTCGCTGAAAAAATTATCTCGCAATATGTTCAAGATAAATTATTATTTGAAATTCTTTTCCCAATGACTAAAGACTCAAAACGCCGCAGCGAAATCATCAGAGAACAAATAGAAAAATTAAAATCAAAGTTAAATGACGCTGAAAATATTTTTTTTCCTGTCATCGGCGATTCTGTTTTATATTCGACAGGAGCATATTTAATTGAAGAACTTAAAAAATTTTTCCCTGAAATTGAAGTTGAATTTATACCGGGAATTTCAGCTCATTCGCTTGCATGTGCCTGCGCTAAAAAATTTATGGCAATGTCTGAAGAAATTTTTTGCGTTATACCAGGCACGGCTGATTCTGAGAAAATTTTGAACGCGTTAAAATTCACTGACTCGGCTGCGATTTATAAGCCGACAGCAATTAAAGACAAAAAAATTTTTGATTTCATAAAAAATAAATTCTCGAAAATTATTCGCGTTGATTTTGCAGGACTTCCTAATGAAAAGATTTCTGAAGGCTCGGAGGCTCTTGAAAATATCAATGAATATCTCTCAATAATTTTATTAATGGTATAATAATCTTAATTAAAAAATTCCAAAATAAAATTCAAAAGAATTTCCGAAAAAATTATGATTTTATTACTACATTTATTACTACAAAATCTCAAAATTTTTCCGTGTTTTCACGAATTTATAACTCATACGAAATAAAAAAATGAATCATCTTCTGCAGGGCGAATTAAATTTGACTCTCGATATAATTTTAGGACTTTTAATCGGCGAGATTATTATTAGGCTTGGCCTTGCTGATTTAATCCTAAAAAAGTTTTCGCGGCTAAAAATTCCTTCTGTTACAGCCTTAGCCGTAGCTGTCAGTGCAGGCTCATCTAAAACAGGAGCGGCCGTCATCGCTTCAGCTCTCGAAAAAAATCAAATTTCTGAAAATCAGGCCGTATGGTCAATTTTAATGCTGCCTTTTCCTTCATATTTAAGACGATGGCCGGGAACTTTTATTTTATCCATAAGCATGGCAGGAAAAGCAGGAGCTTTTTTCGCGTTATCTTTAATTTTTCGCAGTGCGGCGCGATTTTTATGGGCCTGTAAAAAATTAGGAGTCAAAAATGATGAGTTAGAAATTAAAAATGACAAAATTCTTTCTCATAAATTTTCTATAAAAAAATTTTTTGCTAAATTAATAAAAACTCTTCCGTATGCTTGGATTTTTTTTGCGCTGACTTATTCGCTTGTTCCTGCAATTAATAAATTTTTTGAGAATAATATAAAATTCTTATCGTTCCTTCCGCTTGCAGGCTGGACGGTCGCGGCAGGGTCAGTTGCTCATGTGTCGTCGGCTTTGGCACTTGCGGGCGGAGCGTTGGCTTCGGGAGAACTCAACACGGCTCAAGCTGCTTTTGCTTTAATCTTAGGGAGCGGACTCGGAACTGCAACAAGAATTTTAAGACAGAACGCAGGATATTATTTCGGCTTTTTCCCGGCTAAGACAGCGCGAAAAATGCTATTTATGAATTTTTTTACTATAATGCCGTTAATAATATTGAATCTATTTTTTGCAAGTTTAGCATTTTTATTTTAATATGTAACATTAATTATTAAAAGTTTCTATGGGGGATAAAATGAATTTGACAGAAATAAACATTTACACGCACAACAAGAAAATTATTTCTTTCATTGAAGATTTTTTACGCGTTGATAAGTGTACCTTTTTCTCCCCTGACGAACCGCCGGAACAAAACGCAAATAATGTCTACATAATCACAGAAGTTGAAATGCCTGATAAATTCTACGAAAATGCTAAATATATTTTGATGACTGATGATCCGGCCGCCTTAAATTCTAAGCAGCTTGAATTTATTTATGATATTTGGCCAGAAACTTTGACAATCCCTTTATTAAAATTTTTCTTAGGAAAACTTATCGCTGACATTCAAAGCGAAATTCAAAAAGAACATACCGAAAACGTCTTGCTCGAAATGGCTCATCAGGATTATTTGACGGGCTTAGCGACGCGCTGGTATCTTCATGAATATTTTCAGAATAACGAAGATGAAGAAAATTTAACGTGCATTTATTTTGACCTTGATAACTTCAAAGAAGTTAATGACACTTACGGACATCAAACGGGCGATAGGGTTTTAGCTGCAACGGCTGCAATTATGTTAAAAGATTTCACTGACGGTTTCGTAGCTCGAATGGGCGGCGATGAATTTATGGTCGTGCTTTCAGGCGAGAGAAGCGTCGAAGAAGTCGAAGCTAAAGTAATAGCTTTTATGTACGAACTTTCCGAGTATTATTCTAATATCCCGACTATGAAAAATCTTTCTGTAAGTGCCGGAATCGCTCAAAAATTAAACGGTGAAGATAAAACAATAGATACTCTCATAAACGAGAGCGACACTGCTCTTTATGACGCTAAAAAAGCCGGCAAAAATTGCTGTAAAATTTATAAAAACAGTTAGGAATGAGAAATTAGGAGTTAGGATTGAAAAAATTTTCTCTTTTTTAATTTCTCTTTCTTTTTAACAATTAACTTCAAGAAAGGAGTTTTTTTACGTGAAAATTTTATTATTAATCTCGCTTGCCATTTTGCTCACGAGAACTTCCTCAGCATTTGCTGCTCTGCCGCCGTTAATTCCTATGGAAGATTTTTTCAAAAATGCAGAGTCAGCGGCTTTTGAAATTTCACCCGATGGAACAAAATTAGCCTTCGTTCGTCCTTGGGAACATAGAATGAATGTTTATATCCGCGACATTGCTACAGGCCGCGAGAAACGCATAACATCAGCCACTGAACGCGACATTGCTGGATTTTTCTGGAAAGGCAATGAAAAAATTGTTTATGCTCAAGACGACGGCGGCGACGAGAATTTTCATATTTATATTACAGATATTAAAGGCCAAGAACATAAAGATTTAACTCCGTTTGAAAAAGTCCGTGCAGGAATTTTAGACGACTTAGAAGACGATCCTAATCACATGTTAATCGACATGAATCAAAGAGACCCCGAAGTCTTTGACGTCTATCGCTGCGACATTAACACGGGCGAATTAACTTTAATCGCTGAAAATCCGGGCTCTATTATCGGCTGGATGACTGACCATGACGGCAAATTAAGAGTCGCTATTGATACTGACGGAGTTAACACGAGCTTTTTATACCGCACGACAGAAGACGAAGAATTTAGAGTCTTAAAGACTACGAATTTCAAAGAGACTTTCGATCCTGTTTTATTCGCTTACGATAACAAAATGATTTATATCGAGAGCAATCTCAGCAGCGATAAAACGGCGTTATATACGTTTGACCCTGAAGAAAATAAAGTTTTAGATTTAGTTTTTGCCCACGATGAAGTTGATGTCGGCAGCGTAATGCACTCAAAGAAAAAGAAAAAAATCACGGGCGTAACTTTTGTAACGGACAGACGGCACTATAAATTTTTCGACAATGACCGCGAAGAGCTGCAAAAAACTCTCGATAATTTTTTCCCGAATTATGAGGCCGCAGTTTCCGACATGGACGATGACGAACGCCGCTTTATAATTCGTACTTACAGCGACAGAACACGCGGAGCTTATTATCTTTATGACCGCAAAGATAATTCAATGTCGCGCCTTGCAGAGCTTTCTCCGTGGCTCAAAGAAGAGCAAATGGCTCCGATGAAATCTATAACTTATAAATCCCGCGACGGCTTGACTATTAACGGCTATATAACTCTGCCGCTCGGTGTTGAATCAAAAGATTTGCCTTTAGTCGTAATTCCTCACGGCGGACCAAGCGCGAGAGATTATTGGGGTTTTGACTCTGTCGCTCAATTTTTAGCTAATCGCGGGCTTGCAGTCTTAAGCGTAAATTTTAGAGGCTCTACAGGCTACGGGAAAGAATTTTGGACAGCAGGCTTCAAACAGTGGGGACGAAAAATGCAGGACGATGTTACAGACGGTGTTTTATGGACAGTCGAACAAGGCATAGCAGATAAAAACAGGCTTGCGATTTTTGGAGGCAGCTACGGGGGTTACGCGGCACTTGCCGGAGCGACTTTTACGCCGGATTTATACGCCTGCGCTGTGAGTTACGTCGGACCGTCAAATATTTTCACATTGCTTGAGACAATCCCGCCTTACTGGAAACCGATGCTCGAAATGGAATACGAAGAGATCGGAGACCCAGTGAAGGATAAAGAATTACTCGAAGAAATTTCGCCTGTGTTTCATGCTGAGAATATAAAAATTCCGCTCTTCATTGCTCAAGGTGCGAACGACCCAAGAGTTAACAAGGCAGAGTCAGATCAAATCGTCGAAGCAGTCAAGAAAAACGGCCAAGATGTTATTTATATGGTCAAAGAGAACGAAGGACACGGCTTCCAAAATGAAGAAAACCGTTTTGATTTTTACAGACAGCTTGAAGAATTTTTCAGAAAACACTTGGAAACCAGATAAAAAAAGCAGCTCCTTAGGGAGCTGTTTTAATTTTTTAGTTTCGTCATGAAATTATTTCGCCGTGTAAGCACCAAGCCTCAGCTGAATTAATTTTTACATTCACAAATTTTCCTAATAAATTTTTTTTGCCATCGAACAAAACGACTTTATCTGACGGCGTTCGGCCTTGTAATAAATTTTCGCCTTTAGGTGCAACATCGTCGATTAAAATTTCAAAAGTTTTTCCAGTTAAAGCCTGATTAATTTCGAGCGTGATTTTATCTTGAAGTTCGTTAAGCATCGTTAATCTTTTTAATCTTAATTCGACAGGCAAAGCTCCTGGCATTGTTGCTGCTGGCGTCCCGTCTCGTTCCGAATAAGCCGCGCTGTGAACCATATCAAATTTAATTTCGCGCAAGGCATTCAACGACGCTTCAAAATCTTCTTCAGTCTCGCTAGGAAATCCTACAATTAAATCTGTCGTCAATCCAAGTCCCGGAACTTTTTCGCGAACTAATTTAATTTTCTCTAAGTATTCAGCATAAGTATATTTTCTGTTCATTAATTTTAATATTCTGTCGCTGCCGTTTTGAATAGGCAAGTTTAACGACGGACAAACAGTCGGCTCTGTAGCCATGACGTCAATAATATTTTCGTCAAAATCCTGCGGCAATGATGTAACAAATCTAACGCGCTTCAAATCTTTCATGTGAGAAATCTCACGCAAAAGCCAAGCAAAATTTAAGCCTATATCTTTGCCGTAGCTATTGACATTTTGACCGAGCAACGTAATTTCTTTCACGCCGTCTTTGATTAACATTTCGGCTTCTGCAAAAATTTCTTCAGGTTTTCGCGACACGAAACGCCCGCGAACATAAGGCACAATGCAATACGTGCAGAAATTATCACAACCGTGAGCAATCGTTATATAAGCTTTGAATTTATTTTCGCGTTTTATAGTTATGTTATCTGCGTCAAAGTCTAAACTATGAAATTCTCTCGGGTCGGTGTCGAGTAAATTTAATCTTGATTTAGGATGTTCATAAATTTGTTCAATAGCATTCGGCAACATTCCTATATGACGAGGCCCGGCAACGAGTCTGACATAAGGAAATCTCTTCAAAGCCTGTTCGCCGATTCTTTGAGCTATGCAGCCAGTGAGAGCGACTAAAGGTCTTTGATTTTTTTTCCAGGAAATATCATAAAGGCCAAGCTCGCTCCAAACTTTTTGTTCAGCTTTTGCTCTGACACTGCAGCCCGTTATCATGATAATGTCAGCTTCAGCTTCGCCGACTTCCTGCCAGCCTCTTGAGCTTAAAACCGTTCTAACTTTGTCGGCGTCATAAACATTCATTTGACAGCCGTAGACTTTTACACAAAATTTTTTATCAGGCATTTATTCTCCCATATAAATCATAAATCATAATTTTTTTTATATTATCATAATCACTTTAGAATTTGCTTAGGATTAATTTTATAAGGTTGATAAATTGAACGTATTATTTTATAATCTTTTTACGTTGTTGATGAGGCCTTTATGAAAAAGCAAAACATTTTTCAAATCTAAGGAGCAGCCGAATGGAAGAAGCAAAAGAGTGCACCACGAATCAACATAGAAAAAGATACTTCTCAAGCCTTCGTCATATTTTCATAAAATGGAAACTTCATAATCATCATAACATCAAGGTTGGAGATATTTTCTATCAGTTTAATAGTCTTCAACGGGATTACGAATGGTTACCTCAGAAAAGTTATTCATTGACGAAATTTTATCAAGTAACAGGGTTAAGGGCAAAAACTTTTGTAAGACTGCGCAGCATAGCACTTAAGCCTCTTCAAAAAATTCGTGATGGTGATGATTACGATGAAGCTCTTTATGAAGTTGCGCCTGTTCTTAATGAGTTTCAATCAGGAGAATTTGAAGTAAGAGCTTGGCAAAGCCCGGAAGGAACAAATAGAGAGCACCTTGTTCTTAAAGATATTGGACTGTCTGTAAAAATGTATCATCGATATTGCTTGTTTACTCGTGAAGATTATTTGTATTACCCGTATTATGAGGGCAAAAAACTGACTTCAAGTTACTTGCGTCCATCGAAGATATATAACGTAACGCAAGGAGTAGCTTACGAATAAAATTACAAGGTTGACAAAATAAACCTAATATTTTATAATCTTCTCACGTTGTTGATGAGGCCTCACACAAACAACGATTAAAAATTAAGAAAGGAGATGTGATTTTATAATAAATGCCCAAAGCAGATTTTCAGAGCTTTATAAACTCAAATTCTATGTTGGCGAAACTTCAGAATAATGCTGACGCGATGGCAATTTTTGATATTCTTAACGATGATGCTCAGATTTACGCGGCAATTTTAGCTACTGAAAACGGCAAGCCCGCCTTATCAGCAAGTATAAAAAAAATCGAGGAATACGTTTCAGAAAATAAAAGTGATTTTTTTGCATCAAATTTTGAACGTCAAGCGGTCGGAAGAATGCAGAAAGCTATTCTATCACCGTTCGGTTATTTCCCAAATGACATTAAAAAGTCCGTGAACAGCAAGATTTTTACAGTTGCTACCTGTTACGAAGAAAAAAAAGATTTAGCAACTATGATAATAAAAATTACATCCGAGTCTAAAGCATAGTATGGAGGATTTTTCGATATGACAGTAACTAAACGCGATATGAAAAAAGAAGCTACTCTGCGCATGAAAATGTTAGGACTTGATGAACAAATCATCTGCGATTTTCAGAAAAGAACTTCTGAAATTTACATCTCCGAAAACGAAAATTACGGCGAAGTCAGTTCCGTCTACAAAATCACAAAGGGCAGTGATATTGTTTTCGAGGACATCAAAAAACTTGAAAAAGAAAATGGCTGGCTCGTCTATCATGTAATTCGTGCCGGAAACTGGCTTGATTCCCTTAATGTCCTTCTTTGCGTTACGCCTCATCCGGAAGAATGGGACATGATAAAAGATTGGCTAAAGCGCAATAACCGCATTATGGATTGCTACGTTTATCCTCAAAATGACCCCAATTTTTATGAAATCGGCGAAGTCGAAGTCAAGATTCAAAACGGCGGACTTGTGAAATTAAATTAAAAATAAAAAAGCTCTCGAAATTCTCCGGGAGCTTCCTTAATTAAATGAAACAAAATTATTTTTCTTCAAAGAAACGCGCGAAAACTTCGTCGACGTAGCGAAGATAAAACTCGTTTTCAAACAAACTTTTAAGCTGCTCGGGGTCAACTTCTTTTAATCTTTCGTCAGATTTTAATAAATCTAAGAAAGCTACACCGCTCGAAGCAGTTTTCATTGCATTGTCCTGAACAATCGCGTAAGCGTCTTCGCGTGAAAGTTTTAATTCGTCGAGCAAGAAAGTCAAAACGCGCTGACTGTAAACAAGACCATTAGTTTGATTCAAGTTTTCCTTGACTCGAATTTCGTCGATGGTCAAGCCTTTTAATATCTTTGTCATGCTGCGCAACATAAAAGCCGCGATATTAAAAGCGTCCGGCCAAATAACACGCTCTGTTGAAGAGTGGCTGATGTCGCGTTCGTGCCAAAGAGCTATATTTTCCATTCCTGTAACGGCATAGCCGCGCAAAAGTCTCGACATTCCGCAAATTCTTTCGCATTTAATGGGATTACGTTTGTGAGGCATTGCGCTTGAACCTTTTTGACCTACACCGAAAGGTTCAAAGGCTTCGCGGACTTCGGTACGCTGTAAATTTCTGACTTCAAGAGCCATTCTTTCACGAGTTCCGCCCATAATCGCTAAAGCGTTTAAGACTCCTGCGTGCCTGTCGCGCTGAAGAATTTGATTAGAGACTTTCGCAGGCTCAAGACCTAAAAGTTCACAGACTCTTGCTTCAAGCTGCGGAGAACATATTGCGTAAGTTCCAACAGCTCCTGAAATTTTCCCGGCTGAAACGTCTTTTCGAGCGTATTCGAGGCGTCCCTTGTCTCGTAATAATTCGGCGTGCCAGTTCAAAAATTTTAAGCCCATCGACATAGGCTCGGCGTGAATCCCGTGAGTGCGCCCGATAGTCGGAAGGTATTTATATTTTTTAGCTAAATCTTCAACGACTAAATCAAGTTCATCAAGAGCTTTAATAATAATATCAAGCGAGTCTCGCAGCATTATTGAGCTTGCAGTGTCAAGAATATCGCTGCTTGTCATTCCTAAGTGTAAATATCTCCCGTTAGGGCCGATATTTTCTGCGACAGTACTGACGAAAGCCACGACGTCATGCTGAGTTTTTTTCTCGATCTCTTGGACTCTTTCAACAGTGAAATGAGCGTTTGCAATAATATCGTCAAGTGCATCTTGAGGAATACGGCCAGCCTCAGCCCATGCTTTGCAGACGGCTATTTCAACGTCAAGCATAACTTTCAGGCGGTTATATTCGTCCCATAAGGCCGAAATATCGCGCTCTGAATATCGTTCAATCATTATAAATTCTCTCCTAAATCAAATTTTATTTCATGCCTATGCGAATTTTAATGTCGTGATAAGTCTGCGTCAAATTTTTCATTTTTTAGAATGCCCGCGCTCTCGTGATGTATTATTGACAAAAAAATATTCGGGAGAAATTTTAATGAAAATCTTAAAAAATTTTATTGTCACGACTCTTTTAATTTTTATTTGCACGTCAGCTTACGGAATGGCCAAGCCTGAACATTCAAAAATTTGGAATGAGGCCTTCGGAATTACAGACAAAACCTCACGCGAAAAAATCCAGCCGCTTTGGAACACTGCTCAAGATGTCATCGACGGCTTCAAACCCGATTACAAAGACAAACTTCAAAAAAATTTCGATTGGTTCAAATGGGGCGATTACGGACACAGATTATTATTCCATTGGGGCTTTAACGCTGACCCTAAACGTCATGATCCGTTAGTGCGTCAAGTTAGGCTTCGTTTGAAAGACAGGCAGGACGCTTAAGAACAAGAGCGTGAATTTTTCAGATATTTGACCCGCGAAATTCAATCAGAACGCAATAGAAATTTAATTAACTCCGTCATCAAGACTACGGGCATACCTACAGCAAGAGGCTACGCGAACGCAATCGCTACGATTGTCTATGATATTCATCTACTCGGCGATTATTCGACAACAAATACTTCCGCGCTGCCTTCAATCGGCGATATTGAAAAAGATTTAATCGACTACGGCTTCAAAAGACTCTTGACGGGCGGCGAAAAATCGGAGAAATTAAAACGAATCGAAAGTGAATTTGACGCTGCTGTGAAAATCGGGCGCGGACGAACAAACAGAAAGAGAGCTGAAAATCTCCGTGAAGCTGTCCGGATTTTTCTTCCGCAGATTTTGAACGAACGTTTCAAAAATACTTTAAGCGAAAAAGGAATAACAATCACGGAGTCAAAATGATAAAATTTCATTAATTCAAGATAAATTTTTATTTTAAGGAGCGAATTTTCAAGTGAAGAAAATACTTTCGATTTTGCTTATTATAATTTTCGCGTTGACCTCTGTCCCGGCGTTCGCAGCTGAAGAAGAATACGACCCGCAGCACACTATGCTCGCGCTTAATATGGCTATCGTCTCGATTCATAGAATTTTGACGACACAGGACAGAATCGTTCTCGAACAGGAATATCAAAACATTATTAATAATTTGAGTCTCGGCAATATCGAGAGCGATTACGATTTAACTGCTTTGTATCAGGATTTAATGAGTCTTATTACGCGAAAAAGACTCCGCGATGAAGAAGCGAAAATTTTTCAGTCCCGCTATGACCGCAGAGAGCAGAATTTATTAATGGACTCTTTAAGCGGCGTTCGTGCTTACGGCGGAAATTTGTTTAGCTGGCTAGGGAGCTTGGTGGTGTCGTGCGTGTCGTCATATTTTTCGTATCAGGACTCGAAGGCCGAACTTGCTGAAGATTTGAACGGCGAACTCTGGCAGCTTAAGAAGAACGACATCGAAGACTGCAACGAACTTCAAGAAAGATTATTAAATTCTTCATGGAACTTGCTGCGGCAATATAAACTTCCTGATAATTACCGCCTTGTTCAAAAAAGCATGGACGATTTTTACAGAGCCGTGAACGAAAAGGACTCGAAGCGAAAACTCCGAATGTTGCGCGCTCTTGAGAAAGATTTTCAAGCTTATCCGCCCTATTGGTTCTATCGAGCTAAGGCTGCTCAAGAATCAAAAGACGATAAAGAGGCTCACGCAAGTTTTGAAAAATTCAACGCGGTTTGGCGACCTGTTCTGCGTCAAGACCCTTACAAAGTTGAAGCCGCGAAATTCGGAATTGCGGAGCTTGCTAAGAAAGGTAAATTAACAAACGCTGAAGAGAGCGAGGCTTTAGAACTTCTTGAAGTAATGCGAAACAACACGCCGCGCGATGACTGGGCTAATAATCTTTTTGCAGGCGTTGCATATTTCTCATTTGGAGAAAAAGACACGGGCATTGAAATTGTAGAGACTAACGTTGATTTTGGCTATGAAAAAGACATAAGCGATAGAGTTCTTGCTCAGATGAAGCAGGGAAAATTGGATTTAGCTTTAATACCTGATGAGCTGAAGAAATTAACAGAGCAATCTCAAAGACGTATGCCAATTAATCCTAATTATTCTTCAATTAAGTCCAAACAATCTGAAATAAAAAAATCTTCATCGAAACGGCGTATTTTAACGAAAGATGAAATTATTAAAATTACCCAAAAATATGGTTTTCCCATAAGAAACAGATTTTCTAATGAAGCTGATCAACGAGACTTCGGAATACCAAGAGGCAAATATATAATGACAGGTACGACTTTTTTGGGAATGACATGGAGAGCTATATTTTTCTGTGATGATAAATTTTATTGGACAATTGGATTTTGGTCAGAAGAAAAAGGTTACTCATGGAATTACGATTACTTAAGAGGTAATGCTTCATACTCTCAAATTAGTGAAGTATTCAAAGATTTTCCTGCTGAAGTGATACAAGCGTTAATGGAATTGAAGGAGCTGGAGTAGAGACAATCACTTAGGAACGCACGAGAGGCGACTAATATTGAAGTTGTCTGCTTAAATCTTGTTTTACAATCTGAAGATTGTACTTGACTATACGAAAATAGCAGCTATAATCGCTTGCCACTAATTCTTATTATTAATCTATATTAGCAATGAAGTAGAAAAAATTTTTAAGGAGATGAGTGTTATGGCTCGTTGTACATGTACGACAGGACTCGAAGTTCATCACAAACGCCGCGATGGTGGCAATGGTCTGGATAATGCTGAAGTGTTATGCCAAAGATGCCACGCAAATACTTCAACATACGGAGTGCCAGGTAAAAGCCCGGAGCCTTTTCCCCAATCCGTTAAGAATGAGGCATTGAGGAGAGCAGGTAATCGTTGTGAATGTACCCGCGTAACTTGCGAACACTAACCGACAAAAAGACTCTCACGGTATTAGACAAATGCAGTGGGAGTCTTTCTTTTTTCAATAAAATAAATCGCGGTTAGCAACAATAGGTAAGCTTACCTGGATAGTAGCAACTAATTTTTTTGCCCATGCGCTAAAATTTCCACAAAAAATTGATCATAAACAGGACTGTAACGGTAACTGCGGACAAAAATCCCAAGTACAACACGTCTTCTGAGAATCCTACGAACGATAAAATTTTTCTGTTGAGCATTTTGGAAGCTTAAAGATATTTTGACTCTAATAAAGCCCGGCAATGTGAGCCAACGGCCTATGCTAAATCTCAGGGACCTTACACCGATGATGATGGATACAGCATTTGGTGGCTTCGGTCGCCCGGCGACTATGCTAACCACGCTGCGTGCGTCAGAACTGTCGGCGATTTCTTTGCTGATGGCAACCGCGTTGATAAAGTCTTTGCCCCAGTTCGTCCCGCGCTGTGGGTGAAGTTTTAAGTGAAAATAAACGGGCGGCGAGGGTGAGGCGTCCGCGTTAATTATTCCTGATTAATATTGATAAATATCCTTGCATGATATAAAATCACTTTCATTGCGTTGTGAGGAAGTTTATTATGTTCATTTGCGAGCGATGTTTTTAGCGTGGTATTGCTTAAGCCAAATTTATAAAAGGAGATTTTTGTAATTATGAATTCTCTTGGAAATGAAGGAGATTTGCGATTGAGACGTTGCATAAGGTGTGCAATTGCAGAGTCTATGATTTACTCTAAACAACAATGTTGTAAAAAATCCCCACAAGAACCTGATTACGTTGCAGGGTTGACTATAAATTTTACTTCAAGCTTATATAAGATCTTAAAATGCTTTTACCCTAAACATTTATTTTCGGTTACAGGTGTCTTTTGTCATCAAAAGCCATTTGTAAACGTAAACATTAAGGGTAAACTCAAAAATTCGGAATTAGGTGATTTATTGCTTGTTTATGTCGATCATGATAATACTCAAAGTGAAAAAATGATTAATTCTCTTTTGTTACAAGCAAAAATATCTTCATGTGTATATCATAAAGTTTCTTCTCAAGAACAACACCAACTCACTTTGTATAGGTATTGGCCTAAGTTTAGGTATGTAAGGAGAGCAGGTGCAAAAAATCAACAAATACGTGATGTTCAACCCAAGAAACCTCATACTGGTGCTCAATACCTTTTAATCAATACACATCAGCAAGTAGTTCAAAAACAATGCAAGGGAACTATTTATTATCCAGAATTTATGAAATGCGCACTCCCCAATGATATTTTATATGCTGATAAGGGTTTCTCAGCGGAATTAATTGATTTTTTGAGATTTAGGACAGGTAGGATTATTAGTGAATATAGTTCTAATATTGCAGATGAATGGAGTAAGGTTATTTGGGACTTGCTACAGATTTCTAAAAATGTCTTCTCAAAAAGAACACGTATGAACTTATCTTCTTTTCCAAGAGTTAATAGTGAAAAAGATAAACAATGTCCTTCAATTTTTGACGAGTTTACTGAGGAAAACAATGTTGAAGCAAATGTTGATAATGAAAATGAGATAAGTCTTATTCTTATTGAACATAAGTCAGGAGATAATATTACAGGATAGAAGCACTATATTTAGCATTCAGCACTCACTAACGTACACAGTAATTTCTCCTCTCTGATTTTTCGAGGAGGAGAAATTTTTATTTTGCAGTGCCTTTCATGACATAGTCGGCATATCTATCCTCAAGTAGGGAAAAATCACAGCAAAATTTTAACAGAAACTCATCATCGCATTGATTTATCCTGCTGTCATGAACTTTTTTTGCCTTGTTGATAATTTCCTGCCTATGTTTTCTTATGAAACGTATTTCATTCGACTCATAAGTATCTTTTTCAGGGTCTATATCCAACTTTTCACAGTTTGCTGATAAGACCGGTATCATATTGTTGTAAAGGATGTCTGCAATTTCAATTTCGGCACTGTCCCTAATAAACGTAGTTATGCGCGCCGAACGTTTGCCTTTTCCTAATTCTTTCCGCTTTTCAGTTGTCTGCGAAGTTAAAGGCAAAATATACGTAATGTTTCCAATAATCGTAATCAATCCTATGAATGGGCGATTGTTGAATTTTACACTTACTCTGCCATCAATTTTGTGAAGAAATTTTAAGTAGTCAGGGTCAACTTTATATAAATATAATTCCTCGTCTTTGCTGTCCATTAATGCCCCTTAAAAAATGAGTTGAATGCCACCGCAAACAACTCAACTTTTGAATCGTCCACTGAAGCAGGACCTCTCTAATTTTGAATCGTCCACTAAAGCAGGACCTCTCTAATTTTTATCTGTAATAATTATAGCAAATAAAGAGAACTTTTCAATTATGAAGTCAAGCCGATACGTTTCCCAAATTTCTCACCATTTCAATGGCCCTTGCATTTTCTTCGACGTCATGAACTCTTAAAATATTAGCACGGCCGTATAAAATTCCTGATAAGGCGACAGTTGCAAATAAATTTCTTCCTGTAAATCTTTCGATAGAAGAGAAATTTTAAGTTTGAATTATTTTTTATTATCGACTAATATAGCTAAAAAGTTATCTCAAAGATAGGAGTGATTACAGTTGTTGCTTGATATGCGAGATAAGCAGACAAATGAGCTTATCAGCCGTGATATTCTCGATGTCGACATGACATTGTCTATCGGAAATTTTGATGGAAAATACGGTGTCAGTTTAAGCAATAGTTATAGAGCAGATAAACTTTTTGACACAAAAGAAGAAGCCGAGGATTGTTTGAAGAAAATTTCTTCGATGAGAAATGAGTTTGAGAGCAAACTGCTGGAATATGAATGAAGCGGAAAAAATTTTACACAATGGAATGACGCTGTATCACGGAACAGCCGCGTGTTTTGATGAAATTCATATTGCAGGCCACAGTTCTCCGTCTCGGGATTTTGGGCGCGGTTTTTATTTGACCTCTTTTCTTAAGCAAGACGTTCATGGGCGCGCAGGAAAGCGAGACTTGAGGGCAAGTCTCAGGCGTGTGTTTGCGTCTATGAAGTTCGTGATTTTTGCCGTGATAATTATCGTATTCTTGAACTGCTCAAATATGACAGGGATTGGGTTGATTTTTTAGCATTTAATCGTGTTTTTGAAGGAGACCATAACAAATATGGACATCAAATTCCATCGAAATGGCTGAACTTGGATATCGTCTATGACAGAATGGCGGACAATCAGGGCGGTACAATAACCAAGGATTTGCTTTTGTACTCGCAAAATAAAATCAACATTAACGTGGTAATTGGTGATTTATCCAAAGATAAAAATGAAAAATGGGATCAGTATTGCTTTAAGACTAATAGGGCTGTAGCGTTGCTGAATATGGTTTTTTGTCAGAAATATCAGGTGTAGGAGTGGCCTTCATGATGAAACGTGAATTTGATAACTTTAGCAGAATAGTTGAAATTGCAAATATGTTTTCTCTGATTACGGGAAAAACTTTTGACGAATCTTTTGATTTAATTTTGAGTACAAAATACGGTCAGGGAATTTTTTATAATAATCCTACCGTAATGTATCAGCAGACCACCGAAAATTTACG
>JAFVEW010000148.1 GCA_017475805.1 Synergistaceae bacterium
CGCTCCCTTTCCTGCTCACTGACAGCGTAGTCCGCAATAACGTTTGGGCATTCCACCCGACAATCATGAATTACATGGGAATGTATGACTATGTGCCTCTTTACGTTGAGAACAAAGCCGTTACAATTCCATTACGCTTTGAACTTCCCGAAGAATATCAGGACATAACGGCGGAAATTAACGCAAAACTTGTTTTTGAAGACGACTTTGCCGAAGCCGCACTGAAAACTCGAAACGCACTTCATAACGCAGCGATTAGTCATCTTACTAAAAAAGTAAATAAATCGGTTTTTGCATCAGCATCTGAAATTGAATATCCGTTAGCTCAGGTTGCCGTTGATAGCGTTGAAGCCAACGAAATATTAAACACTAAAGGACGTTTGCTTGACGAAAGTATTAATCGTCTTGAAGGCTTGAGAGGAAATGAAAATCACACTGTTTTTTATAATATGGCCTCAAGGCTTGAACGTGAAATAACAAATTATGAAAATCAGAAGAAGTGCGTTCCGTTTTACACTCAGGCGGCAATGACTGACCCTGACGCGATGATCCGCATGGGCGAAATTTACGAACAGGGCTTCTATGACGTGAAACCCAATCCTAAACGTGCGGATTCTTATTACAAAGAGGGCATCAGAATTTTGTCGCTGCTTGCGAGTCAGGGAATGCCGAGCGCGGCAGCTCAACTCGGACACGTTTACATCGAGGGACTTGGCACGAAACAGGACATTCAAAGAGCCGAACGGTACTATCAATTTGCGGAAAAAGCAGGTTATGAAGATTCAGAATTTTGGCTTTGGAAGAAGTATGGGATAGCTGTTCGCCAAGTGAAAATGCCGCAAGAATTAGTCGATTGGTTTAATGAAAGAGGTGTCTTTCACTTTAACTCCTACAGGATAAAAAATATACCGACAAATCCACGAACATGTCTTTATCTGATTCGAGAGAATACGCTCGTTACTTCGGCGAGAGTGTGTTATTTGGATAGCAATAATATGGACTCAGGCGAGAGTGTACCTCTTGTCAATATCAAATCAGCAAATCTATGCTCTCTTGCTCGAAATGGAGAATGGGAATGGGATGAACTATGGTTAAATTCGAGAAAGTTTCATCGCTTGGAATTCAGAGGGAAAAACATCGAAAAGAAGTTTTATTCTAAAAAGCAACAATAATCACATTTTATTTGAGAGAAATTGTCTGAAAAAATCCCCAGATTGCAAAGCAGTCGGGGGATTGTCTTTTCTCTAAGTTTTTTTTATTTCTCACTCCTAATTCCTAACTCCTCACTTTTCTCACTGCACTGCTACGGCTTCTGATTCTGAAATAAAAATTTTTTCTTGTTCTCGAACTTCAACTTTCTCATCTTTCCAAACTATTCCGATTCCAAGTGCCGTTAAAATTAACGCAACGATAGGATTCAAGAAATTCGTAAAACAATACGGAAGATAATCTAAAGTTGCAACGCCTAAAACAGAACTTACGTAAACGCCGCAAGTGTTCCAAGGAACTAAAACTGAAGTCATTGTGCCGCTGTCTTCAAGTGAACGAGACAGCATAACAGGAGCTAATTTTTTGCGCTCTCCTGATTTTCCGGCCGGCCAAGTATTTTCATCGAAAGCTCGTTTGAACATTCGACCCGGTACTATTATTGAAAGATATTGTTCACTCAAAAATACATTTGCCATAAAAGCCGAAGCTAAAACTGAAGCGATTATTCCTGTTACGGATTTTACGTGGCGCATTAAAGCCTCTAAAATTACATCGAGGAATCCGCAGACTTCCATAATTCCGCCGAGCGACAAAGCTACAACGATCAAGCAAATCGTTTCTAACATTGAAGTCATTCCGCCGCGAGTGAATAATTGCGTCAAAAGTCCTCCGACCTGCGAGAAAACTTCGGACGTAACACTAAGAGCTGAAGAATTAAAAACTTGCGAAAAAGTTCCCGTTATTTCAGTCATTGCTTCGGGAGTTGCTGCCGCTGCGAAATTTCCTAAATATTCAGGAACGTATCCCGAAAATAAAACTTCGAGAGTTTCATACGGTGTTGAACCTCGAACGAGCGATAAAACTATGCTTCCCATTATTCCTGAAACGATTCCGGGAATCGCAGGAATTTTCATAGCGGCCATAACTAAAATTATCATCGGGGGAATAAAAGCCCAGAGAGAAATATTAAATTCAGCCTGCATCATACTCTGAATTAAAGCGATTCGACCGCCGTCAGAGCCGTTAGCAGAATTTCCCATCATAAAAGCGATTATGGCCGTTATTAATAAAGTCGGAAGAGTTGTCGTCATCATTGCACGAACGTGTTCAAAAAGTTCGCTTCCTGATACTGCCGGAGCTAAATTCGTGGTGTCTGAAAGCGGTGAAACTTTATCTCCGAAATATGCGCCGGAAATTACAAAACCCGCCGTTACAGGTAAAGGAAGCCCCAAGCCCGCGCTGATTCCGATTAAAGCTACACCAACTGTAGAACTCGTTGTCCAACAACAGCCAGTCGCAAGAGCAACAACTACGCTGATTAATAACGAAGCTAAATAAAAATATCTCGGATTCATTACTTCAAGCCCGTAATAAATCATTGTAGCGACAACGCCGCTTTGAATCCACGAGCCGACAAGACAACCAACTAAAACTAAAATTATTATTGCCTGAATTGAAACTTGAATCGCTCCGGCCATTCCTTTTTCTAAATCGCCCCAACTTTGCTTAAGATAAAAAACTCCTACGAGAGCAGCAAAAATCGTCGCGAATAACAAAGGAACTTGCGCCGGAAGTCCTAAACCGAAATGAGAGCCGTTTTCTAATGTAACGTCAACAACTCCGAAAGTTACTATGAGAGCACTAATACAAAGCACAAAAATCGAAAGTAAAAGACCGGGTCTCTTGCACAATGAAACATTCTTCCCTTCAATAATTCAAAAATAA
>JAFVEW010000149.1 GCA_017475805.1 Synergistaceae bacterium
ACAAAGTCCGCGCCGTTTTCAGCTAAAAATCTGAAGCCTTCAGCGTCAACGACATTGCCTCCGCCGACTTTGACTTCGTCGCCGTAATTTTTACGAATCCATTGAAGAGTTCTTCGTTGCCATTCCGTGAAGCCTTCTGATGAGTCTATGCAGAGAACATCTGCTCCGGCGTTGACTAATGCTGGAACTCTTTGCTCATAATCTCGTGTGTTAATGCCTGCGCCGGTCATGTAACGTTTTTGAGAATCTAAAAGTTCTAAGGGATTTTCCTTGTGCATGTCGTAATCTTTTCTGAAAACGAATGCAACCATATGGCCGTCATTATCAACAACTGGGAGTGCGTTTAGTTTATGTTCCCATAATAAATCATTAGCTTCGCTGAGACTTAAACCGTCTTTAGCTAAAATTACTTTATCAATAGGCGTCATGAAATTGCGAACTTTAGTATCAAGTGAAGTTCTGCTTACTCTATAGTCGCGGCTCGTAACGATCCCTAATAATTTGCCGTTCAAACTTCCGTCTTCAGTAACTGCTACTGTAGTGTGTCCAGTTTGCTCTTTAAGTTTTAATATATCTTGAAGAGTTTGCTCAGGACTTATTGCTGAGTCATTAGCGACAAATCCGGCTTTATATCTTTTAACCTTTGCGATCATTTCGGCTTGCTTTTCAATAGGCTGTGAGCAGTAAATAAAAGCAACGCCGCCTTCACGTGCGAGAGCTATCGCCATGCTGTCGTTTGAAACTGACTGCATACACGCGGAAATTAAAGGAATGTTTATCGACAGCGGAGACTCTTCGCCGCGTTTGAATTTGCAAAGAGGAGTTCTTAAAGAGACGTTTGAAGGCACGCAATTTTCTGATGAGTACGTTGGAATTAACAAATACTCTGAGAACGTATGCGAAGGTTCGTTGTAATAATAGGCCATGAAAAATTTTCTCCTTTCAATAAAAATTTCAATTAAAAAATTTTTGCGTTTAATAATAACATGAGATTTAATTTAGGAAAGAAAAAGGCTCGTGACAAAATCACAAGCCCTGAATTTTTTGAAGTTATAAAAATCTGCTGCTGTTGGTACTAGTTACGAGGTTTGCAGGAGACTCAATAAACTTATGCTTTGGCTACGTTAGCAGCCTGCGGACCTTTCTCGCCGTTGACGATATCGAAGGAAACCTTCTGACCCTCGTTGAGAGTCTTGAAGCCGTCGCCCTGAATTGCGCTGTAATGAACAAAGACATCTTTGCCGTCGTCAACTGTGATGAAGCCGTAGCCTTTGCTTTCGTTAAACCACTTTACGGTACCCTGTGCCATAAAAAAAGCCTCCTGATAAAAATAATAAAAAATATTTCACTGCTGCTTAAAGATAATACATCAATAACAGCAACGGGAAGAAATATTAAATATAAGTTCAACGAAAGTCAAGCGCAAAAAAATTCTAAAAACTTGCTATAATTAATTTGATTTATTTTTTATGGGTAATTAGAATTGAGTTTATATCATCATAATTCATTAGCAATAATCTTTGACGCGGACGGAACTTTGCTTGACTCCATGTATATTTGGCACGAGCTTGGCGGCCGCTTTTTGCGCGGTCTTGATATTCAGCCTGAAAGAGATTTAGCAAAAAAATTATATCCCCTTAGCTTAGAGCAAAGCTGCTTATATCTGCAGAAAAATTATGTTCCTGAAAAAACTTTAGACGAAATTCGCGGCGGCATAGTGAGAATTATTCAAGATTTTTATATCGATGAAGTTGAAATTAAAAAAGGCGCGAAAAATTTTCTTGAAGCAATGAGTCAAAAAAAAATTCCTATGGTCATAGCTACGGCGGGCGACAGAACTTTATTAAATGCTGCTCTCGAACGTAACGGAGTCGACGAATATTTTGATGCTATTTTCACATGTTAAGAGCTTTCGACAACGAAACACGAGCCGAAAATTTTTTTAGCATGCGCAGAATTTTTGAGACTTTCTCCCGAAAATATAGCGGTGTTTGAAGATTCTTTATTTGCAATCGAGACGGCAAAGTCCGCAGGTTTTATAACGTTCGGAGTTGAAGATGAGTCAAATGAATTTGAACGAGAAAAAATTATAGAGGCGGCTGATTATTATGTTGATTTTTTCTGAACTAAAAAAATCAAAACGCTGCGTTATTGTCGGCGGAGCTGAAATTAAAAAATACGGTTCAATTCGGGAATATTTAAGCCACGAAGATTTTTTTATTTATTGCGACTGCGGCCTGAAACACGAAAAAAATTTAGATTTCAAACCCGATTTAATAATAGGAGATTTTGATTCACACGCAAAGCCTGAAAATTTTGAAAATCTAATTACGTTGCCGCGCGAAAAAGATGACACCGATACAATCTACGCAATTAAACACGCTATGAAATTAGGCTTTGAAGATTTTATTTTAATCGGAGCGACAGGCGGCAGGCAGGATCATAATTTAGGAAATATTTACGCGCTTCTAATGCTCGCTACTCGGAATAAAAGCGCGAAAATTGTTGATGACTATTCTGAAATTAAAATTATTAAAGCAAACGAGAAAATAAAAATTAGAAGCGGCTGGAAATTTTTTTCCCTGATTAACATCACAGGCACAGCTCGCGGAATTAACATCACAGGAGCAAAATTTAATCTTGAAAACGCTGAAATAAATCCTGAATTTCAGTACGGGATCAGCAACGAAGTTTTAGACGACTTCGCCGAAGTAAGTTTGAAAGAAGGATTTTTGTTACTAATCTGCGTCAGATAAAACGTTCCACGCCCGGACCTTTAATGATGCTTGTGCCTTCGCTTTTATAAATAACTTCAATCTGAGCCGCTATTCTTTCACGCAAAGCCTGAACATGCGAAATTATCCCGATCATTCGGCCTTTATTGCGCAACTCGCCTAGAGCTTCAAGAGCCGTATTCAAAGCCTCTTCGTCAAGCGAGCCAAATCCTTCATCTAAGAATAAAGAATCAATTCTCGATTTATTGCCTGAAATTTGAGAAAGGCCAAGAGCAAGAGCGAGACTGATTATAAATCTTTCGCCGCCGGATAAATTTTCAGTCGGACGAACTTCACCAGCTTGTTCTTTATCGATGACGCTTAACTCTAACTCGCTGCTATCGGGACGCGCTATTAAAATATAACGCCCGTTCATTTTTTCGAGCTGTTCGTTAGCTAATTTAATCATCATAGAGAGCGTTATATTTTGAGCAAAAATTCTGAATTTATCGCCTTTCGCCGAACCTATTAAATCGCTACGTGCCGACCATTTCGCATAAATTTTTTCTTGATTTTCGTATTTTTTGTCTAATTCAGCTAATTCTTTCATTAATTTTTTGCGGTTCTCTAAATCTTTTTCGAGCGAGATAATTTTTTTATTGAAATCATTAATTAATTTATCGCGAGCTTTAACTTCGGGGTCAAGTTCGTCTAAAGTTTTTTGAGTGATTGACTTTGCTTTTTCGAGATTTAATTTTTTCTCTAAATTTTCTTTAAGTCCTTGAAGTCTGATTTTTTCGTTTTCAAGTTCTTGTTTTCGCGCCGTTAATTTTTTAATTTCGTCGGCGTCAATTATTGAATCCGTAAAAACTTTTTCGTTTTCAAAATTTTTTTCGCGGAGATTTTCTCCAAATTCTTTCTCTAAAATTTCAAGTTCGCTTTGACAATTTTTAAATTCAGAATTTGTTTGAAGCAAAGAATTTTGTTTAGTTTCGACTCGAACTTTGCAAGAATTTAGCTGCTCATTCAAGCGTCTTAAATTTTCTTCAAGATTTTTTAATCTTGTGAGCCAAGTATCAATAGCCGGTATAATTTCGCCGACATTTTTAATTTTAATTCCGAGTTTATCAAGTAAATCTAAAATTTCTGATTTTGATTCAGCACGCTGCTCAGAAATTTTATTAAATTCTTGCGTTGCGTTATCTAAATTTGCCCGTGCTGTGCTCTCGTTAGCTTGAGAAATTCTCAAAATTTCATTAGCTTTGTCTAAATCTTCGCGGGCTTTTTGAAGCTGAATTCTTGCTAAACTCAGAGCACTATCGACATCGGTAATGTTTTCGCTGTGAATAATCAGTCCCGGGTGTTCAGTAGAGCCGCATATAGGGCAAGGCTGACCTGGTTTTAATTTTCTCCGTTCGTATTCTAAAATTCCTTCAACGCGAATATTCGAGAGTTCAAAAACTTTTTTTTCATAATAATTATATTTTTCCTGAAATTTAGCTTGATTTTCTTCAGCAATTTTCAAATTATTTTGAGCCTGCTGAAATTTTTTCTCTAAATCGGCTTTTTTGTTTTTAATATCATTTTCACGTGTTGCTAATTCTGTAAAAATTCTCGCGCGTTCTTTAGTAAATCCGCAAAAACTCTCCGGGGATTCGTCGGGCAAAAAATTTTTCTTCATTAACGAAAGCTCTTTATTAATGCTTGGAAGGTTTTGCGTTTCGATTTTTGAAATTATCGCGGAGTCGTATGAAATTTCGTTTTTTAATCTATCAGCATTGCTTAAAAGTTTTTTGTAATTTTCGCGAACTGACTTTAATTTTTCCAAATCTCCGATTAATTCTTGGGCGCGCTGTCCTATTTCGAGTCGTTTTGAATCGGCCGTGAAAAGTTCAAAACGTTTTTCAAGCTGTGAAATATCATGAGCATTGCCTGAAAGTTCATTTTCTAATTTTTGAATATTTTTCAGCCATTCTAAACCTAATTTAGCGTCATTTTGTTCACTTATAGCCTGTTCTAAATTTTTTTTAGTTTCTTCAATAGCATCAGAAATTTCTTTTTCGCTTTGAAAATCATCGTTAGGCTTTTTATTTTCTCGTTGAAATTTTATGTCTTCTAATTTTCGTTCTTCTTCTTTCTTACGTTCATAGACACTTTTAGAAATTTCGCTGTAAATTTCCGTCCCTGTCAATAACTCTAAAATTTCGGCTCGGTCGTTCTTGTTAGCTTTTAAGAACGCGTCAAAGCCGCCTTGCTCAAGCATCACAGCCTGCCTAAATCTTTTGAAGTCAAGCCCTGT
>JAFVEW010000150.1 GCA_017475805.1 Synergistaceae bacterium
TGGCCTTCAGTAGCATACTTTAACGCTTACGCTGCAAGGGCAAGAGCTTTGAAAGTATCATTGGCTGAGGCTGTGAAAGAAGGTAAAGAGGGTGATGCTTTCTTCCTTGATGCTGACGGCAATCCTGTAACAAAAGTAACGGGCAACGCTGCGAACATGTATGTTGTGCCTTATCTTGAAGAAAAGAAAGATTACAGCACAGCTTTCATTACAGCTGATGCTACGCCCAACGATCTTGAAGCTCTTGAAACATTGGCCGCAGAGACTGAGACTAAAACTATTTCCAACTCCAGCAGCGGCGGTTGTGAATTAGGACTTGGCTTATGGTCATTGGCAGCGTTAATGGCCTTCGTTAAGTTAAATAAAAAGCGTTAAAGAAACGGAAAGATTTTTTCTCCTTGCCTGATAACATCAGCAAGGAGATTTTTTTATGATAAAATTCAAAAGTTTTAGCGAAAATTTTTATTTAGGACTGAGAAATTTTTATGCAATCACAAAACTCAAAGAACATTCGCAACCTCGCTATCGTTGCGAACATAGATCACGGCAAAACTACATTAATAGATTCGATTTTCCGCGCCGCTCAGACTTTTGCAGCTCATACTCAAGTCGCTGAGCGCGTCATGGACAGCAACCCCTTAGAGCGCGAACGAGGCATCACAATTCGTTCAAAACCTTGCACCGTCGAATGGAAAGGCTATTTGATTAATATCATCGATACGCCGGGCCACGCTGACTTTTCAGGCGAAGTCGAGAGAATTTTATCGACTGTTGACAGCGTTATTTTAATCGTAGACGCTAATGAAGGCCCTATGCCTCAAACTCGTTATGTCTTGCAGCACGCTTTATCTATCGGAATGAAGCCTTTAGTTTTCATTAATAAAGTTGATAGAGAAGGCGCGGACCCTGACAGAGCATTAAATCAGACTTTTGATTTATTTTTTGAGCTTGGAGCAAGCGATGAGCAGGCCGACTTCCCGGTTTTATACGGCTCAGGCTTAAACGGCTGGGCAGTCAAAGACTTAAACGACCCTCGACGCGATAATATGGACGATTTATTTCAAGCTATTATCGATTACGTTCCTGCGCCGGACGTTGATCCCGACAAACCTTTTTTAATGCAAGTCAGCACTCTCGCATGGAATGAATACGTCGGTAGAATAGGCTGCGGAAAAATTTTGCAGGGACATATTAAAAAGTCAGAGCCTTTTGTACGAGTTTCAACAAAATGGAATGGACAAGATCACACGGGCGACGATTGGCAAATCACAGGCAAAGAAAATGCAAGGGTCGCTCAATTATGGGTAACTCGCGGGCTTGACCGTGTAGAAGTCGAAGAGGTCAGCGCGGGCGATATAGTCTGGCTTACAGGCCCTAATGAAATTGATATTGGTGATACATTCTGCGCCGAAGAAATTTCGGATAAGCCTTTGAAGCCGCTTTCGATTGAAGAGCCGACGGTTTCAATGTTCTTTTTGGTAAACTCTGGACCTTTTGCAGGACGTGAAGGCCAGGCTGTAACATTGAGACAATTAAAAGCTCGTTTACAGCGAGAAATGCACGTCAACGTCTCGCTTCGCATGGAAGATTTAGGACGCCCCGACGGCGTAAAAATTTCAGGACGCGGAGAATTGCAGCTTAGTATTTTAATTGAAGAAATGCGCCGTGAAGGTATGGAATTTTGCGTTTCAAAGCCTGAAGTTATCATTGAATACAAAGACGGCGTTAAATGCGAACCCTACGAACTTGTTACTATCGATGTTCCTGAAGAGTATCAGGGAATTGTATTTGAGAAAATGTCGCGCCGAAAAGGTAAAGTCATGAACATTGATAATCCCGACAGAGGCTTATTAAGAATCGAAATCGAAATTCCTACAAGAGGTCTAATAGGCTATCGCGGCGAATTTTTGACGGACACTCGCGGACTTGGAATTATGTCAAACTGTTTCAGCGGCTATAAAGAATGGGCAGGCGACTTAATCACTCGCAATCGAGGCTCTTTAGTCAGTGTTGACACGGGCGAAGCTACAGCTTATCAATTAGAGAATTTACAAGATAGAGGAGTTTTGTTTATCTCGCCTCTTGAGCAGGTTTATAGCGGAATGATTATCGGAGAAAACTCGCGTCCCGGCGATATTCCTTGCAATCCTACGAAAAAGAAACAACAGACTAACCACCGAAGCGCGACTAAAGAATTAACAACAAAATTAGATGTTCCGCGCCGAATGTCGCTTGAAAAGGCTATGGAATGGATCGAAGCCGACGAATTAGTTGAGGTAACTCCGCAATCAATAAGGCTTCGCAAGACTATACTTGACGAACTTGAAAGACGCAAAGCTCAAAGACGGACGCCCGCAAATAATGAGGAGTGAGAAATGAGCAAACGAGTATTAGCGATAATTTTGCTGCTATGCTTTGTTAAAATATCTGAAGCGGCTCGGACTGGCCCGGTATTTTTTACGATAGAACCTCAATATCAAACTGCAAAAGATTTTCACGAAGGTTTAGCCGCCGTAAAACGAGAAGACCGTTGGGGTTATATTGATTATTTAGGTCATATAGTTATTCCCTTCGTTTATAGAATACCAGAGGCCGGAGATTTTTCAGAAGGCTTTGCATTCGTAGGAGATCATTATATAGATACAGAAGGCTCAGCTGCTTTCACTCGAATTGACGAAGATACCGACGAACGAATAGAAAAATATTTTGCAAACGGCCTGCCTTTTTCGCAAGGACTTGCTGCTGTTCAAATCGGCGGACAATGGGGTTATATAGACTTAGCCGGAAATTTTGTAATAGTTCCTTCATTTTTGCGTGCCGGGTCTTTCAAAGAAAATTTAGCTCCTGTAATGGCTCGCGACGGGCTTTGGGGATATATAGACATGCGAGGAAATTTTGTAATAGAGCCTCAATTTTTATACGCTGCAGATTTTCATGAAGGTTTGGCGCGGGTAAATATCAAAGGCCGTTGGGGTTTTATCGATAAAGAAGGCAAAATTATAATTAAACCAACATACTACGAAGCCGGAGATTTTAATTTTGGATTAGCTCCAGTCAGAACGAAGCGAAGTTATCGCGGTTGGGGATTTATAAGCCTTGAAAATAAATTTTCAATTCCTCGTTGGTTTAACAATTCGCGAAATTTTGGAGATGGAATTGCTCCTGCGGCTGCCGATGCTCGTTGGGGTTATATAAATGTTCGAGGTTATTGGGAAATCTCGCCGCAGTTTGAAGATGCCAGGCCGTTCAGTGAAGGTTTTGCGGCTGTAAAAGTCGAAAATCAGTGGGGATATATACGATTTTAATTAGGCATTGTGATATAATGAAAAGCGAAATCAGTTCTCAATCTCAAATAAAGATCGGGAGCTGATTTTTATTACTACATTTATTACTACAAAATCACGATTTTATCCAGTCGTAATAACTTTTCACAGAAAAAAGATTTTATTTTTTGAATTATTGATTAGTCTCGAACATGTCAGGATATAATGGTATCCAAGCACGCGATTGAATTAATCCTGCGTCAAGATACATTGCAAGCATAGAA
>JAFVEW010000151.1 GCA_017475805.1 Synergistaceae bacterium
GCTCCTGCGCTATAAGCTCCTTGAACTCCGGCTTCGTGAAAAGTTGAGATAGCGTTCTTAGCGGTCATTACCCGCGCCTTATTTTTAATGGTTTCTTGAACTTGTTTATCGCGCTCGATTGCTTTGTCTTTTGCTTTCTTTGAAAGTTTCAGACCCGTTTTCTTCAGGTATTCTTCATCATTAACAAGTTCTTGATTAGTACGGCTGCGTTTAGCGTTGTTAAACTGCCTTGAAGTTACTTCGAGATTTTCAGGACTATTAACAAGTTCTTTTATATTTTCTTTAGTTAAATACGGATTGTTCTTATATTCTTCGTAAAGTTTTTCAATCGGGAAACTGTGGTCGCCTTCGGCTAAATGTTTTGCATAGTCTGCTCCGTATTGGGCTTTAGCTTCAGCGACGGTTAATTTTAATTCTGCGCCTGTGTACGGATCTTTTACAACAGGATTATTATTAAAGGCTTTAATTTTAGCAACTTGCTTAGCATTGCTGTCAAATAAATTTCTGTTGCCTGTGTAGTTTTCAGGTTTTGAAAATTTTATAGCGGCTTGCTGAGCAGATCTATTCGCAGACTCTACAGTAACAATAGTTTCTGCAGCCTTTATTGCAGAATCGTTACCCCCCCCCACGAATCGTTAATTTTTGCGGGAGGATTTTTCTTTTTGCGCTTAAAAAAATCGAACACGTTCGCACCTCCGTTAGGTTAAAATCTATAGGATTTTAGAATTATATCACGGAGGAATTTTTCTAGTGTTTAAGTGTGATTGTTGCGGCCAATGCTGTCGAAATATAGGAAAAATAAAATTTTTAGAATTTTTTAGTGCGCTTGCGGACGATAGAGGCGTGTGTAAATTTTTAGACGAAGAAAAAAATTTATGCAAGATTTATAAATCGCGTCCTTTATTTTGTAACGTTGACGCTATGTATAAAGTTTTTTTTGAAGATAAGATGACGCTCGAAGAATTTTATAAAATTAATTATGAAGCCTGCGAAAAACTTAAGAAATTTTAGCTATTATATAATATTCAAAATTTTTTTAAGGAGACTTCAAATTTTAATGCAGCGATTTATTGAACTAAAAAATCGAAAAATTTTCCTGACGATTTTAATTTTTTCATTCTTATTAGATTTTGCTTCAATTTCATACAGCGCAGAGAGTCTTAAAAATCTTTTTTGGCGGCGCGCTTGGCCTGAAATGGAAATGCAGTTTAATTCGCTCAAAAAGAAAACGGCTCACGATTACGCTCTCATGGCTAACGCTTACAGATTTCAAAATAAATGGCGTGAGGCCGTCGAAATTCTTGAAACTCATTCAAAAAATTTTCCTGCTTCCGTTAAGCCTTACGCAGATATGACGAGATTATTAGGCTACGAGAATCTTAAACAGAATCAAAAAGCTCTCGCGCTCGCTGAAAGCCTTTATAAAAATGCTCCGGCGGATCTGAAATATTATGTAGCTCTTGCTCAATATCGAATTTATAACGCTCAGCAAGACTCTAAAAATTCTCTCGCAGCTCTGAATAAAATGTTGACGAACGCGGGAACCGACGAACGAAAAATTTACACGCTCACGAGATTAATTAAATTTAATACGAACAATAAAGTCGAAAATGCTTTGAAACTCTTAGAACTTCAAGGGAGCAGCAAAGAAGCCGCCGCTGTTTTATCTCAAGTCAAGAACATGAATAACAACATCAAAACGGCTCTCGGAGTTTACTATCACACGACGGGCGACAATAAAAAAGCTCTCGAATACCTCAACACTGCTACAGGACGAAAGGCTCAATATTACAAAGCGTGGGCAAACTCGCGATTAAAACAAAATGATAACGCCTTGAATCTTTGGGGCAATCTTGCTATCAGCGGCAACTCTTATGCGGCAAGCTCCGTAACTCGTCTCGGAAATTTAGCTAAAGACAAAGGCATGAAAGAAAAAACTATGAAAGTTTTAGAACGCATTGCCCGTGAACGTCGCGGAAATGTTCAGGCTCGTGCACTCCAAGCTCTTGTTAATCTTTCAGGCAAAGGAACAAAAGAAATTTACGAAGCTCAAATTCTAAAATCTTTCCCGAACAGCAATTATTCTTTCAATGTCTTATGGTCAAGAGCTTGGGACAATCTTAGATCAGGCAACGCCGCCGAAGCCGTGAAATTATTTAGACAAACCGACGCACCCGGAGTTACGTTTTATAAACGCGCAAGAATTTTATATTGGCTCGCTCAGGCTCAGAGCCTTGCAGGTCAAAATCAAGCCGCGCAGAACACTCTGAACACTCTCAAAAACAAATATCCGCTGACGATTTACGGACTTTTAATTAATCCTAAGCCTAAAATTTTAGACGGAACTAACCCTAATCTTAATATCAAACCTTCAGAGCTTGAAGAATGGGGATTTATTAATCACGCTTACTTAAAACTTTCAGGACCGAAGGCAAGCGCAAGGGAATTATACCGGGCTTTGATTTTATCGCGGTGGCTCGGTCTCGAAGAAAGTTACGCCGAAGCTCGAAGACTTGAAAGTTTAATGACATCAAGCACAACTCTTTATCGTTCGGATTTAGAGGCTTTATATCCTCGTCCTTATAAAAATTTAGTTGACGCTGCTGCTAAACAATACGGCGTCGAAAATAATTTCGTATGGGCAATAATGAGACAGGAAAGCGCGTTTCAAGTCAGCGCAAAAAGCTGGGTCGGAGCAGCAGGTTTAATGCAGTTAATGCCCGCAACCGCAAAAGAAGAGGCCAAACGCGCAGGCTTAAGCAATTATGATTTATACAGCGCAGGAGACAATATTAAATTAGGAGCTTCTCACTTAGGCTGGCTCGGAAAAAATTTTGCGAAAAAAGAACACGTCATGGCGGCTTACAACGCTGGAAGCGGCAACGCTCGAAAATGGCTTAAGACAGTCGGCGAAAAAGCTGACCTGCCCAACTGGATCGAAGCTGTGAAATTTGACGAAACTAACGGCTATGTTCAAAGAGTTTCAGCTAATCTTGAAATTTATAGACTGCTCTATGAAAATGCAAAATAAAGTTCCTTTTGAACTTTCTGATTATGTTCTCAAAAAATATTTTGAAGATACAGGCAAGCGTCAGGGCTGGCTTTTTAATAGTGAGGAATTAGGAATTAGGAATGAGGAATCAAATAAAAAAACACTCCTCACTCCTAACTCATCACCCCTAACTGCAGTTTTAGCTGTATCAGGCGGCGGCGACTCTGTTGCATTATTATGGCTTTTTCAAAAATTTTATAAAGGTAAAATTTTTGTTATTCATATTAATCACGGCATCAGAGGCCAAGAATCAGACGAAGATGAAAAATTTGTCGCGAATTTAGCCGAGTCTTTTGGCCTCGAATTTATCTCGAAAAAAATTAATGTCCCTGAGCAAAAATTAAAAGGTGAATCAATAGAAGCCGCTGCTCGTCGTTTAAGGCGCGAAACAATCTGCGAAATCGTAAATAAAATCGATTCTCAAAGCTCAATTTTTTTAGGCCATAACCGCGACGATTTAGCCGAGACTGTTTTATTTAATATCTTGCGAGGCTCAGGGATTCGAGGCTCCGTCGGAATGACTGAAATGACAGAATATAAAGGCTTGAAATTTTATAGGCCGCTCTTAGGGCTTCGGCGCGAATTTTTGAGAGAAATTTTAAGAAGCCGTGATGTTTCTTGGCGCGAAGATTCTACGAATAATGACGAAAATTACACAAGGAATTTCATTAGAAAAAATCTTCTTCCGTTAATAAATATTAAAATTAATTCGTCTTCAATCGAACATTTAGCGGCATTCGGTGAGGACATGAGAAAAATTAGAACTATCGAGGACGAACGCAGCCGCGAATTATTAGAACGCTGCAAAGAATCTGAAAATCAGAATTTAATTTTGAATCGAAAAATCTTGCGAAATTTCTCAAATGACGAAAGAGCTTTGATTATTCGTGAAGCCGGAAGAAATTTAGAGTTAAAAACTTTATCGCGCCGACGCTGTGAAGAACTTGCAGATTTAATCGCAAAACCTTCAAGTTTTATTTTTCAATGGCAAGATAATATTAATGTTAAAAGCATGAATGGCAAAATCATTTTTGAAAGAGAATGAATCTAAAAATAAAATTTTGTTTCGTGATTTTGTTTAAGGGATTTGTAAAAAATGATTTCGATTTTTATTTTTAATTTTTCTTGGA
>JAFVEW010000152.1 GCA_017475805.1 Synergistaceae bacterium
ATATTTAATCATTGAGCTTAAAATATTTTCACAAGGCTCTTTTTGAAAATGAGAAAGAACGTACGGCACACCGAGCTGTGAAATTAATTCGGGCATTTTATTATCAAACTCAAAGCCGCTGATGTCGTTGATTATGTCTGCGCCTTCAGTGATTGCAATGTTAGCGACGTCTGATTTATAAGTATCAACTGAGATAATTGCATCAGGGAATTTTTTTCGCAAAATTTTCAACGCTGGAATTAATCTCTCAAGCTCAGTGTTTGCGTCAATAGGATCAAAGCCCGGACGAGTTGATTCTGCTCCTAAATCCAAGATTTCCGCGCCTTGAGATAAAAATTTTTCTGCTGTATCCAAAACTTCACTCTCTTTGACGCGGCTCGCCTCGTGAAAGGAATCAGGCGTTAAATTTATAATCGCCATTAATTTTGTATCGCTATCTAATTTTAATTTTTTCCCAATGTTCCAGCTATTTATATGAATATTAGAGAACGCTTGAGTTAATTCTTCACGCAACTGTTTCAAGCCCCAGCAGTCCATCGATTTCAATTTTTCGAGCAAACTTTTTAATTGTGAAGGTGTTGCCATTAATAAAACGTCGCTGAAATCACTTTTGCCGTCTATAACATGCTTAGTTACTATTGTGTCGCCGCCGCGCGCTAATAATTCCTGCTTTAAGAAAGCCGCCGCCCTGTAGTCAACATGTTCGCCGTAAAAATGCAAAATATTAGATTTAGGAGAAAGGTAAGCAAAGGCTCTCGGATCTGTTTGAATTTTTTGAGTTATTGCAAGTAAATCTGAAGAATTTTTTATATTAATCGGATAAATCATTAATAAAAATCACCTTTGTATAAAAATTGGGAGTTAGGAATTTTAATTTTATTTTTTCTTTCTATCCGATGTAGTTACTACAAATCTTTGAATACAAATAAAGAGAAGCAATAATAATCCTGTTGCAATTTTACCCCACCATGAAAGCAAATTGCCGTTGAAAGTTATTAAAGCAGGGATTACAGATTTCAACAGGACTCCGAATAAAGTTCCGGCCATGTAGCCGACGCCGCCTGTTAATAAAGTTCCGCCGATAACAGCGCAGGTTATAACTTCAAGCTCTCCGCCCTGAAGCGAGAGATTCCAGCCGCTTTTAACATAGAGAGCGTAAGAAATTCCCGCCAAAACAGAACATAGACCGTTAAAGCCGTAAACTAAAACTTTTGTGCGGCCGACCGGAAGTCCCATTAAAGCTGCTGATTGTTCATTGCCTCCGATTGCGTAGATATTTCGTCCGAATCTTGTTCGCTGCAAGATAAACGCGCCGATGATAATCATGACTAAAAACAAAATTACATTGAAATTTATAAATGCGATCGGCTTAATTTTTACCCAATGGCCGTCAGCATATTTCATTAGATAAATTTTCCAACCCGCTAGAGCGTCTATAACGGGGTGTTTAATATCAATCGATTCGCGGCTTATCAAAGAACAAACACCACGTGCCAAGAACATTCCCGTCAATGTTGTAATAAATGCCGGAACATTGAGGTAATGAATGACCCAGCCCATGAGAAGACCTAAGCCGACACCCATAACTAAAGCTGCTGCTATGCAGGTGTAAGGGTGTAAACCTAAAACTGAAGTTCCGTAAGCTATGAACATTCCAGTCAATGAAGCAACCGCGCCGACTGACAAATCTATTCCGCCCGTGATTAATACCATAGTCATACCAACGGCAGAAATACCAAAATAAGCGTTATCAATGAATAAATTTACAAACGTCCTAACCGTCAAGAATCCTTTATCGCCGTAAAGAATGCCGCCAAGAGCGTAAATTGCTAAGAAAATTCCAATGGTAGCATATACCATTATGTATTTTGGATTTGTGATTTTTGTCCATAAAGTTTGCTTGTTCTTCATGATTTTGCACCTCCACGAAGCGCGGCTCTCTTTGCAAAATATTTTCTAACCGGCTCAGACTGCAAGACAATAACTACAGCTATAATCAAGGCTTTGAACGCCATCGTAGCTTCCGCAACTATACCAAAATAATATACAAAAGTTACGATAGTGCGGATTATTAACGAACCTACAACTGTACCAGCAAGGCTGAATTTTCCGCCCGACATGTTCGTGCCGCCTATGACTACAGCTAAAATCGCGTCCATTTCAAAATTTAATCCAGCATTATTCGAGTCGTTGGACATTATTCGGCTTGAATAAATTAATCCAGCAATTCCTGACAGCAAGCCTGTTATCATAAATACGATTAAAATAACGTTCGCGGCTTTTATTCCTGAAAGTTTACTAGCACTCGGATTTACGCCGACAGATTCTACAAACGCACCAAAAGCAGTTTTTCGAGTAAATAAAGCGATGGCTATAACTACAATAATCGTAATGATTATCGGCATTGGCAAATATAAAAAACTTCCCTGACCGATAAATCTAAACGGCGAATAACCCGTTGTAAATTGTTTGCCGTCCGTTAAAATCTGAGCGACTCCGCGCCCGCAGACCATTAAAATTAAAGTCGCTATTATCGGCTGAATACCGCCTTTTGCCACAAGAAAGCCGTTAAATAAACCCATTAAGGCACATACAATCAAAGGCACACCCAATACTAAAATATAAGGATATACAGTGTAATCACCGGGAGTTGTATATGTCAAAACATCCCAGCGTAGAAACTTAAGCGCGATAGCTCCGGCAACAGCAACAAGTGCGCCGACAGAAAGATCCGTGCCGCCTAATGCTATTACTAAAGTCATTCCCATTGAAATTATTGTAATTTCAGCGGAACGATTTACAATGTCAATCAAGCTGCCGTAAAGCATTCCCGTCGAAGGCTGATAGCTGATACTAAAAAAATCAGGACGGATTAAAAAACATACAAGCAAAATTAAAAGTTCCGCGATTACTGCCCACGTAACTTTTGACTGCATTAGACTTGATAAGTCGAAATTCTTTTTTGCCATTCTACGCGGCTCCTTCCGCAATAATTTTCAAAATGTCTTGTTGAGTGCAGGACTCGCCTTCTACTTCCGTAACTTTCGCACGGTCTCTCATGATTACTATTCTGTTTGAGCAGCGAATAATCTCATCAAGTTCTGAGCTTATGAAAATAACTGAAACACCATCGCCGCACATTTCGAGCATAAGCCGCTGAATCTCTGCTTTTGCTCCAATATCTATGCCGCGTGTAGGTTCGTCCAAAATTAAAACTTTAGGATTAGCAGCCATCCAACGCGCTAAAATTACTTTCTGTTGATTGCCGCCTGAGAGTTCACCGGCTTTTTTCTCACAATCAGGTGTAGCTATACCCAACAATTTTATATATTTGTTAGCTAAATCAGTTTGCTCTTGGTGAGACATTGGCTTCATAAAACCTTTTCGCGATTGTACGGCTAACATTATGTTTTCACGGATTGAGAGGTCGCCTATAATTCCGTCGCGTTTTCTGTCTTCAGGGCAAAATGCAATGTCGGCTTTTATTGCGTCAAAAGGCTGGCGAATAGTAATTTTTTCACCATTAACATAAATCTCTCCTTTGATCGTTCGTGTAGCTCCGAAGAGCATTTCAGCCGTCTCTGTTCGTCCGCTTCCTAACAAACCTGCAAAGCCGATTAACTCGCCTTTCTTGACATTAACTGAAATATCGTTAATTTTTGAAGCGTCGCCGATGTGTTCAGCTTTCAACATAAAATCAGCGTCAGGAGCAACTTCAGCGCGTTTTAAGCTAAAAATTACGTCCATGTCTTTACCGACCATTTTAGTTACAAGCTCAACTTTTGTAAGTTCGTCGATATTATATGTTCCGACTAAATGGCCGTTTCTTAAAATTGTCATTCTGTCAGACACAGCGTAGATTTGATCAAGAAAGTGAGTTATGAAAATTATTCCCATGCCTGAGGCTTTTAACTCACGCATGACGCTGAATAATAATTGTACTTCGTTCTCGTCAAGAGAACTTGTAGGCTCGTCTAAAATCAAAATTTTTGCCTGAATATCAACGGCTCGCGCTATCGAAGTCATTTGCTGAATCGCTGTCGAGTAATAAGACAGCGGCCTTGTAACATCAATATCAAGGTGAAAACGCGACATTAGTTCCGAAGCGCGGCGATTAATCTCTTTCCAATTAATTTGCCCGTGCTTCATAGGCTGGCGGCCTACAAAAATATTTTCAGCAACACTCAAGTTAGGACACAAATTTATTTCTTGGAAAACCGCTGAAATTCCAAGCTCGATAGCGTTGCCTGGATCAGTCGGTGCAATTTCTTTACCATCAAGCAAAATTTTTCCAGCGTCCATTTTATTAACACCCGTTAGACATTTTATAAGCGTTGATTTTCCTGCGCCGTTCTCGCCAAGCAGCGAATGAATTTCTCCTTCTCTCAATGAAAAGTCAACGCCGTCAAGAGCTTTAACGCCCGGAAATTGAATCGTGATGCCTTTCATTTCAAGGATATTTTTTTCCTGCAAAATTTTTCTCTCCTTCCGTTAAAAATACAAAAAAACAGGGCTGAAGGTCTTTCCCTCCGCCCTGCCTAATTAAAATTCAAAATTAGTATCTGCGCTGTGAAATTACGTCAGCGGCTTTGATTGACTTCACTGAGCCTAAATCGATTCCGCCGTCCATATCGAATACGCCTTCTTCAGGATGAACGACCGTCTTATCAAATTTTTCGCCGCGTTCAAGAGCTTCAATTGTCGGAACAACAAAAGCTCCGTAAAGCGGTGTGCATTCGATAGTAGCATTCATTTCACCCGCAACGATCGCGTCGAAAGCAGCTTTGACTGAGTCGCAGCCGACGATAATAATATCTTTGCCCGGAACTTTTCCAGCAGCTTTGATTGCGTCGATTGCTCCAAGTGCCATGTCGTCATTCTGAGCGATTAAGACATCGATTTTGTCGATTGACTTAAGCCAGCTTTCCATAACGGCTTGACCTTCAGCGCGTGTGAAGTTTCCTGACTGCTGTCCTACTAATTTAAGATGAGGATATTCTTTCAACGCCGCCAAGTTACCTTCGGTACGTCCAGTCTGTGCGCTTGCTCCTGTTGTGCCTTCCATGATAACGATGTTGACGTCTTCATCGCCGCGTCCTGCAGCTTTGAGATATTCGCCAGCCCAAGCTACCTGTCTGCGTCCTTCTTCAACAAAGTCGCCGCCGAATGCTGCAACGTAGTCGATTTTGTCAGCGCAGTCGGGAAGTCTGTCGATTAATAACAACGGAATTTCAGCTTCGTTGACTTCTTTAAGAACTTCGTCCCAGCCCGTTGAAACTACGCCCGTGAAGAGAATATAATCAACATCTTGTGTAATGAAGTTGCGGAGTGCTTTAATCTGATTCTCCTGCTTCTGTTGGCCGTCGTCATAAACGAGCTTCCAGCCCGGATGATTTTCGATTGCTGAACGAAGATCATCAGTGTTAGCGGTGCGCCAGTCTGACTCTTGGCCGATCTGTGAGAAAGCGATTACGACATCTTTCGCGCTTGCTGCTGATACGCAAATCACCATGATAAGCGCAAAGGTAAGGAACAATACTTTTTTCATAATAAAAAATTCCCTCCGTCCGGGATAATAACCCGTATAAAATTTGAAAATATAATTGAAGTACATAAATCTTACACCTAAAAGCCTTAATTGACAATTTTATTAAGAAAATCAGATAATCTTATGAACGAAGAAAAATACGTTAAAATAAATTTTAACGAAAGGCGGTTGGAAAACGTTTTTATGAATAAAATTAAAATCATCGGTGC
>JAFVEW010000153.1 GCA_017475805.1 Synergistaceae bacterium
GTTGAGGCTTCCGTGAATTTTTGACTCTCTGCAGCGAACGTCATTTCGCGTCTTGCAAGAGTTGCTTCACGCGACATAATTTCTTTTTCGCGGGCATTGACCTGAGTCTCACGGCCTAACAACATCGTAGAAGTTCCTGAAATTTCTTTTGTCTTACCGGCTAAGGCTGAAGCACGGGAGGCAAAATCTTTTTCGTTCTTTGCCAAAGCTGACTCACGTTCCGCAAGAGACGTCGCAAGGGCTTCAAGCTCTGCGGCTTTCTCGTTAAGAGCGTTCTCTTTGAGTGTCAGTTCGTCAGGGGCTTCAGGTTCTGTCGGCACCTCTGCAGGGGCTTCTGTCGGGGCTTCGGCGACAACTTCAGGTTCTACAGGGGCTGCTTCAGGCTCATCGGCATAAACTGCAGGAGCAAAAGAGATTAAAAGCAACATTAATAACGCTGTTTTTCTGAACATTTTATAAATTCCTCCTTGAGAAAAATTTTTCTGTTCGTAATTCTATCATTATTAATTCAATTAGGAGTTAGGAATTAGAAAGTAAAAGACTTGTTATAATTAGCTTCAAGGAGGAATGAATATAGATAATGATTCTCTACACAATAGGCTTCACGCAAAAGTCAGCTGAAACTTTCTTTGAAACGCTTAAATATAGGGGCGTAAAAATCTTAGTTGACGTTCGATTATTTAATTCTACACAGTTGGCGGGCTTTACAAAGAAAAATGATCTTAAATATTTTCTTAAAGCTATTTGTGATTGCGATTATGCTCACTGCGCCAATTATACTCCGACGAAAAAAATTTTGGATGATTACAAAAACGAAAAAATTACTTGGAAAGATTACGAAGTTCAATATAAATTTTTAATGGACGAGCGAAAATCCGTTGAAGATTTTATAGAGCAATTTAACGGGATTTATAATCCTGTTTGCTTACTCTGCGCCGAGCCGACACCGGAACATTGTCATCGAAGATTATTCGCCGAGATGATAGCTGAAAAATTAGACGACGTTGAAATTAAACATTTATAAATAAAAGTAAAATGAAAATTGACGCTGTGATAATGGCAAAGTCGACGATGTGGGGAAATTTCTGCGTTGCTGGAATTGACGTCGAGACGGGCGCATGGGTCCGTTTCGTTGCTTTTGAAACGGGAGAGCCTCTTGCAGATTTTAATCTGATGTTCGTAAACGCTCCTGGAAGCTGTGAAGTTTTAGATGTCGGACGAATAGGAATAGCTCGGCGAGTTCCTAAAAATAATCACACTGAAGACCTGATGATTAAATACACGCCATGGCTCAAAATGGGGCGGATGAAATTGGAAGAAGTTTTCAAAATTCATGAGCCTGAAAATCATAAATTTATTTTTGGGACGCCTCGAAATTACGTTGATGTGTCAGAAATGCAAAGATTAAAATTAAATTATTCGCTGATATTAATAAAAGTTGAAAATCTAAAAATTTCCTTTGTCGAGAATTTTCACGGCGACATTCGAGGCAGAGCAGATTTCATTTACAACGACGTTGAATACACAGATATTCGCGTTACTGATCCTTATTATGAATTTAATGACAGCCTGATAAAAAATTATTATCTTAAAACCGACGCGGCTTATTTAGTCATGAGTATGCCGTCAAAACCCTTCGAGAAAAACGGAAAATATTATAAACTTATCGCAAAAATTTTCCCCGCACGTGTCAGCGAGGCTCTCAATTAACTTGCTGCAGCAGGCATTACGTCCATAGTTTTATCAATGCCGGTCATTTTGAAAATACTCATGACGTCTTCAGGGACGTTAATAATTTTTACGCCCGCCGGATATTTTTTAGCAAGTTTGAAAAAAAGTCTAAGTCCAAGACTTGAAATGTAAAGCAAATTTTTGAGATCTAAAATTATTCCTTTGATAGTGTCAGCTCCCTTTGACAGAGCGTTATCAATTTTTAACTCTGCGGCCTCGCAAGTTTTTGTGTCAAGGCTTCCTGCAATCGAAATCAAACATTCTTTGTCTTTAACTTCAGTAGTCATTTTGAAACTCATTTTTTAATAGACACTCTCTTTCATAAAATTTCAGCTATTCTAACAAAAAAATTTTTTATTTCACGCTATAATAATAAAATTCAATAATTCACGCAGATTTTTGTAAGGAGTTTTTACTATGAAAAAAATCTTGGCAGTTTTTATTATTCTTGCGTCAAGTTTTGCTGCATTTGCAGATGGATTCCGAGTTATTCCTTATCCTGACGGCTTAGACACTATGAGCGAAGGCGCCTCATCAGCACCATATGTGATTAATCACGATTTTTCGATTTATTTCGACACTCTCACAGACTATTTTGAACTCAAACCGAGTAAAAACAGAGTAATTATTTCTAATTATCCGACTTATCAACAGACCAGAGAAAATACCTGCGGCCCTGCTGCTGCTCTCACTGTGCTTTATTATTTCGGAGTGAAAAATTATGACGAAATGTCTTTAGCACGCGAGATGAAAACTAAACCTTATCCAATCGGAACTAATCCGGCAGATATGCTTGAATTTTTTGAAAAAATCGGATGGAAAACTCAAAGCAGCTTAAATCGCGAGCCTTTTGAAAATTATTCGGATTTTCAAGATTTTATAATTTCAAACGTATCTGAAAATATTCCAGTAATGGTCGAAAATGTCGACTGGGGCGGACATTGGCGCGTCATTATCGGTTACGACACAATGGGAACAAAGACCACTCTTGATGATGTTTTAATCATGGCTGACCCTTACGACACCTGCGATCATAAACAAGACGGTTATGTTGTAAACAACGGCGAAAAATTTTTCTCGATGTGGTTCGACCATTCAATGCTTCCGGAAGAACAACGAACTCAGCCTTTTATAATTGCAAGCCCCCGCTGATATAATAGCAGCGAAAAAATTTAATTTTAAGGAGATTTTTAACTTGAGCAGAGTATTTAATTTCAGCGCAGGTCCCGCTGTTTTACCTGAAGAAGTTTTGAAGACCGCGCAGTCAGAAATGCTTGAATATAAAGATTCCGGCATGTCCGTAATGGAAATGAGCCACCGTTCTAAAGACTTTGAAAATATTTTAGACGAGGCAGAAAAAGATATTCGCACTCTCATGAATATTCCAGATAATTATAAAGTTTTATTTTTGCAGGGCGGCGGCTGCACTCAGTTCGCTATGATACCGATGAACTTAATGAAAAATAAAGTCGCTGACTATATCGTTACCGGCCAATGGTCAAAGAAAGCTGCGGCTGAAGCAAAAATTTTCGGAACTGTCAACGAAGCCGCAAGCAGTGCAGACAAAAATTTTTCGTATATTCCTGATTTAAGCGACTTGAAAATTTCAGACAATGCCGATTATGTTTATATTTGCCAAAATGAAACCGTTCACGGCACAACAATTCGTAACTTGCCCAACACTAAGGGCAAAGTTTTAGTTGCTGACGTTTCATCAATGTTTTTGAGTGAATCTGTTGACGTAACTAAATACGGCATAATTTGGGGCGGAGTTCAAAAGAATGTCGGCCCGGCAGGAGTTACGATTGTTATAATTCGTGAAGATTTAATCCGTGATGATGTTTTGCCTTTCACGCCCACGATGATGAAATATAAAACTCACGCAGATAATAAATCGCTTTTCAATACGCCTCCTTGCTACAATATTTATATCTGCGGACTTGTTTTCAAATGGCTTCTGAAACTCGGCGGAACTTCGGAAATGAAAAAAATCAACGAAGCTAAAGCGAAAATTCTTTATGATTATCTTGACGGGTCAAAAATTTTTCACGGAACTGTCGAGAAAAAAGACCGTTCGCTTATGAATGTTCCGTTCGTAACAGGAAGCAAAGAACTTGACGCTGAATTTGTAGCGGCGGCTGATAAAGCGGGCTTAAAAAATATTAAAGGCCATCGTTCCGTCGGCGGCATGAGAGCATCTCTTTATAACGCTATGCCGATTGAAGGCGTTAAAGCTCTCGTGAATTTCATGGCTGAATTTGAGAAAGGACACGCTAAATAAATGCTTGAGCCTAAAGAAAGAAAAATTTTATGCCTGAATAATATCGCCAAAATCGGCCTCGAAAAATTCCGCAAAGGCTATTCAATCACCGAAGATATTAACGAAGCTGCAGGAATTTTAGTTCGCAGTGCGGATATGTTCACTATGAAATTTCCCGAAGGTTTGCGAGCAATCGCGCGTGCAGGTGCCGGAGTTAATAATATTCCCATTGATAAATGCTCTGAAGCTGGAATTGTCGTTTTCAACACGCCCGGAGCAAATGCAAATTCAGTTAAAGAATTAGTTTTAGCAGGATTATTTTTAGCTTCGAGAGATATTTACGGCGGAATTAAATGGGTTAAAGAAAATTCGAGCGACGAAAATATCACGAAATCGGCTGAAAAAGCAAAGAAAAATTTTGCGGGCAATGAAATTTCAGGAAAGACTCTCGGCGTCGTAGGCTTGGGAGCTATCGGCGTCAGGGTTGCTAATGCCGCTATAGCTTTAGGAATGAATGTCTTAGGCTATGATCCTTATCTTTCGTTAAAATCCGCGTGGATGTTAAGTCCGATGATTAAACATGCCGACACTGCCGAAGAAGTTTACGCTGAGAGCGATTTCATTACAATTCATGTTCCGGCGATGGAGAGCACGAAAAAAATGATTAATGCCCAAGCTATTTCAAAAATGAAATACGGGATAAAAATCTTAAATTTCGCACGCGATGTCTTAGTTGATGAAGATGCTTTGAAATACGCATTAGAGTCAGGCCAAGTTGCGAAATATATTTCGGATTTTCCGAACTCTTTAAGCGCGAATTTGCCGAACGCCATAGTCCTGCCTCACTTAGGAGCTTCAACAGAAGAAGCAGAAGATAACTGTGCGGTCATGGCGGCCGTTCAGCTTCAAGATTACTTAGATAACGGAAACATTACTAATTCCGTGAATTTTCCTGAGTTAAACGCCGGAGTCTGCGGAGCTGAGGCTCGAGTTGCCATTCTTCACAGAAATATTCCTAACATGTTATCGCAAATTACGTCGTTCTTCGGGAAAAACAATTTGAACATTGAGAATTTATTAAATAAAGCTAAAGGGCAATATGCCTGCACGCTCTTGGATATTTCTCACAAAATGCCTGATGATACGACAGAAAGATTAAAAGAGATTGACGGAGTTTTAAGAGTTAGAAGAGTTAAAGAAAGAAGCTAAGAAAAGCAATTAGGAATTAGGAGTTAGGAAGTAGGAAGTTAAAAAATAAATATTTGCCCGAAAAAACGGTGTAGGGTCTTCATAAAATACTTACCTTCTAACTCCTACAACCTAACTTTTTTTTTACTCGCAAGATTTACCGATTATTTCTGCGGCTTTTTGTAATAAGTCATCAGGAATATTCAAAGCCGGAAGAAGCCTTATTCTATCCTTTGCTGTGATACACAAAACACCTTTTTCACGGCAAGTTTTTACAATTTCACTCGCTGGCTTTGTTGTCTTGAGGCCTATCATTAAGCCCATTCCTGTAACTTTTTCAATGCCTTTGTAATTTGCAAAAGTCTCAAATAAAAATTTACTCTTTCGTCGAACTTCAGATAATAAGTTATCATCAATTCTTTCGAGAATACTCACAGCTCCAGCACAAGCTATAGGATTTCCTCCGAATGTTGAGCCATGATCTCCGTGTCCTAAAGTGTTTTGAGTTTTTTCGCCGAGAAGCGTTGCTCCTAATGGCAAGCCGCCTGCAAGTCCTTTAGCTGTCGAGACTATATCGGGCTGAATATCATAATTCATATAGCTGTAGAGCCTTCCTGAACGCCCGTTGCCCGTTTGAACTTCGTCGATGATTAATAAAATGTCGTTGTCTTTTGCAAAATTAGCGACTTTTTTAACGTAATCGGCGTCTAATGCTACAACTCCGCCTTCTCCCTGAATACACTCTAACATAATCGCGGCCGTTTTGTTCTCGTTTGTTAATTTCAAAATATCATCGAAATTGTTTGCTTCAGCGTGAACAAAGCCAGGCGTTAAAGGCTGAAATAACTCGTGATAATGCTCTTGGCCTGTCGCTGAAAGTGTCGTGATAGTGCGGCCGTGAAAGCTGTTTTTCAGAGTTATTATCGTGAAATATTCAGAGCCTTTCTTGTCGGAGGCGTATTTTCGAGCCGTCTTTATTGCACATTCGTTGGCTTCAGCTCCTGAATTCGAGAAAAAAACTTTCTTCATTCCTGTCTTTTCGCAAAGCATGTGAGCTAATTTCGCGCATGGTGCAGAATAAAATAAATTCGATGTGTGCTGTAATGTCGCGGCCTGCTGAGTTATTGCCTTTTGCCAAGTTTCGTCGCAAAAACCGAAGATATTTACAGCTATTCCTGAACTCATATCGATATAATTTTTTCCGTCGATGTCAGTCGCTATCGAACCTTTACCCGATACCAAAGTTACAGGAAATCTGTTGTAAGTTCCTGCGATATATTCTTTGTCTTCTGATTGAATTTGAGTGTTCATGAAATCTTCCTTTCCTTAATCCTTTCTTTTACCCATAAATCTCAACATGTACAAAAACAAATTTATGAAGTCTAAATAAAGCTCTAAAGCTCCGATTACAGCTATTCTTCCGGCGATACTGCCCTCAATGTTCCATTCGTATTCGGCCGCAAGATTTTTGATTTTCGCGGTGTCGTAGGCCGTCAAACCTAAGAAAATTATTACGCCTGCTACGCTCGTTGCAAGTTCAAGCATTGAAGAACCTA
>JAFVEW010000154.1 GCA_017475805.1 Synergistaceae bacterium
ATATTATAATAAAAAGCGGCCTCATAGTGCTAATGGCGGACTTTCTCCAGATGAGAGAGAAGAGGAATTTTGGACAAAAAAGAAGTAATTTTTTATTTATTCTACTTTTTCGTGTCCACTTTATTGACTATTATCCAATCGCATAGTCAAGAAGGAAAATAAAAATTTCCGTAGATAGAAAAATGGATAAATACCTACGAATACAACATGGCGGAGACGTAGAGATTCGAACTCTAGGAACGGCAAGCCGCTCAGTTGATTTCGAGTCAACCGCCTTCGACCACTCGGCCACGTCTCCATTCATGAAACCTTTGCTTTGTGCGAACACTGCGCGATTATATCACAAAAAAATCTTTCTCGAAGAAACAACCACAAAGCCTATAAACTTTAGCTATAATTAAATTAAAATTGCGAATAGATAACGACTTGAAAATTTAGAAAGGTTTATCAATGAAAAATGAATCTCAAAGAACTAAAAATTAATCAAAACGCCATAATTCAATCCGTCGGCGGCGAAGGAAGTCTGAGGCAGCATTTACTTGACATGGGAATAATTCCCGGTGCTGAAGTCAAAATGATCCGTCTTGCTCCGATGGGCGATCCTTTAGAAATTAGAATACATGATTACGAATTAACTTTAAGGCTTGCTGATGCAGAACAAATAGAAATTAAAGCAATCGAAAAGAATGAACTTGAAAAAAATTCTTCAGAACCTAAAACTTTTTCAAAAATTGAGCATCCCGGACTCGGCGAAGAAGGAAAATATCACGTTAAAGGCGAGAGCGAACCGTTACCCGACGGAACTATTTTAACTTTTGCACTCGTAGGCAATCAAAATTCAGGCAAGACGACTCTTTTTAATCAGCTCACAGGAGCAAAGCAGCGAATAGGAAATTTTCCGGGCGTTACTGTCAGCCGTAAAGACGGAATGATTAGAGAACATTCTGACACGTTAGTTACGGATTTACCCGGTATTTATTCGATGTCTCCTTACAGCGGCGAGGAATTAATCTCGCGTCATTTCGTTTTGAGCGAAAAGCCCAAAGCTATTATAAATATAGTCGACGCCACTAACATAGAAAGAAATTTATATTTGACCGTCCAGCTTTTAGAAATGCAAGTTCCAATGGTTGTGGCCGTGAACATGATGGACGAATTGAGCGGCAACGGCGGAACGATTGATATTAACAAAATGGAAGCTCTTTTGGGCGTTCCTGTAATTCCGATTTCAGCATTAAAAAATGAAGGCGTCGATGAGCTTGTCCGCCATGCCATTCACATTGCAAAATATCAAGAAAAGCCGACACGTTACGATTTTTGCGACGAAAACGATCACGGCGGAGCTGTTCACAGAGCTTTGCACGCAATATCGCACTTAATCAAAGACCACGCCGAACGCGCAGATATTCCTTTGAGATTCGCAGCAAGCAAAGTTATTGAAAATGATCCATTAGTGCTTGAACAGTTAAAACTTGAGCAAAATGAAAAAGAAATGCTCGAACACATAATAATTCAAATGGAAAATGAAAGAGGCTTAGACCGCAACGCCGCTATGGCCGATATGAGATTTGAATTTATAAAAAAAGTTTGTTCTCAATCAGTCGTGAAACCTAAAGAAAGCCGCGAACATTTACGAAGTCAGAAGCTCGATAAAATTTTAACGGGCAAATATACTGCGCTCCCGATTTTTATAGCGGTAATGATTTCAATTTTCTTTTTAACTTTTAACGTTATCGGCGCATATTTTCAAGAAATTTTAGAAGAGAATATTGACGCTTTCACTCAGGCTGCTGACTCTTTCATGACCTCAATGAATGTTAATAGCGTTCTTCACGGCTTGATTATAGACGGAATTTTTGCGGGCATCGGCAGCGTTTTAAGTTTCCTCCCGATAATAATAACTTTGTTTTTCTTCTTGTCGATTCTTGAAGACACGGGTTATTCTGCGCGTGTTGCTTTCTTCATGGACAAATTATTAAGAAAAATCGGACTTTCAGGCCGCAGTATTGTCCCGATGTTAATAGGCTTCGGCTGTACTGTTCCTGCCGTAATGTCGACAAGGACTCTGCCAAGTGAACGCGACAGACGAATGACAATTTTATTAACTCCTTTCATGAGCTGTACTGCTAAACTTCCGATTTATGCTTTTTTTGTAAATGCTTTCTTCCCGGCTCATGGCGGCTTTATCATGACAGGGCTTTATCTTTTGGGAATTGTCGCCGGAATTTTAGTCGCTCTGCTTTACAAAGAAACTTTATTCAAAGGCGAGCCTGTTCCGTTTGTTATGGAACTTCCTAATTATCGAATGCCGGGCGCAAAAAATGTTTTATGGCTTCTATGGGAGAAAGCAAAAGATTTTATTCAGCGGGCTTTTTCCGTAATCTTAATCGCTACGATAGTCGTATGGTTTTTACAGAGTTTTGATTTTCATTTAAGTTTGACCTCAAACCCTCATGAAAGCATTTTAGCAGGACTCGCAGGGCTTTTAGTTCCGTTATTTAAGCCTATAGGGCTTGGCGACTGGCGAATTTGCACGTCATTAATAAGCGGCTTCATGGCAAAAGAAAGTGTCGTTTCGACTCTCGAAATTTTATTCGGCGAGAACGTCAGCGAGGCTCTTTCTCCTGTAGCGGCGGCTTCACTTTTAGTTTTTAGTTTGCTTTATACACCTTGCGTTGCTGCTGTAGCTTCGATAAAACGCGAATTAGGCAACCGCTGGGCTTTAGGAGTCGTGATATGGCAATGTGCAATAGCTTGGATTTTTGCGTTATTAACTAAAATTTTAATAGCTTATATTTTGTAAGGAGATAATTTTTATAAAATGTTTTTTCGAGCTTTCAAGCAGCTTTTTTTATACGGAGTCTTCGGCGTCTTAACGACGATTGTTAACATTTTTCTTTATTGGCTTTGCTCAAGAATTTTAGAACTTGCTATCGTTCCTTCAACGGTTATAGCATGGTTCTTGGCCGTGTTGTTTGCGTATTATACGAACGGAAAATATGTTTTTGAAAGCAAG
>JAFVEW010000010.1 GCA_017475805.1 Synergistaceae bacterium
AAAACTTTAATGTTAAATCTCAGCGTTGATAACACTGCTTTAATGCCCTGTAACCCTTCAATAGGCGGCCCTGCAAAAGGTCATTTAGTCCGCGAGGTCAGTGCTTTAGGCGGCGAACAAGCTCGTGCTGCTGACGCTTCAACTTTAATGATTCGCTGGCTGAATACCTCAAAAGGCGCGGCGGTCAGAGCTTTGCGGGCTCAATGCGACCCGGGATTATATAGCTTTTATTACAGAAAATTATTAACGACTCAAGAAAATTTAGAAATTAATCAGGATGAAGCCATAGAAATTTTAACCTCAAACGGAAAAATCTCAGGCGTTTTGACTCGGCACGGAGCAAAATACGACGCTAAGGCTATAGTTCTTTGCGGCGGAGTTTATTTAGACAGCAGAGTCTTTGTCGGCGAAAAAAGTTTCAAATCCGGGCCAATGGGTCAGAATAATTCTGAATCTCTTCCTAAATCGCTTGAAAATTTAGGAATTAAAACGGGCTTTATGCGAACAGACACGACGCCGCGCTTGAATATTCACACGATAGATTTATCAAAGGCAACTCCGCAGCTTTCAGAGCCTGAGCCTTTATGTTTTGATTTATGGGGCGAAGGAAAAATTTACGACCCTGAAAATTATGCTTGTTATTTTTCACGGACGACCGAAGAGACTTATGAAATTTTAGCTGAAAATATCAAACGTTCTCCGCTCGTTACAGGAGATGTTAAAGCAAACGGCCCGCGCTATTGTCCGTCTATTGAAGATAAATTTTTAAGATTTCCTGATCACGTAACGCACCCGATAGTTTTTGAGCCTGTATCGCTAAACACTAATGAAGTTTACGTTCAAAATTTTTCAACAAGTTTGCCTTACGATGTTCAGGTGAAAATGATTCATTCATTGCCGGGCTGTGAACACGCGAAAATTATCAAACCCGGCTACGGCATAGAATATATTTATTTATTGCCGGATCAACTTAAACATAATTTAGAAAATAAAAATCTTCCGGGATTTTTCTGCGCAGGCCAAGTCAACGGCACTTCGGGCTATGAAGAAGCCGCCGCGCAGGGATTATTAGCTGGAATTAACGCGGCAAATTATGTCTTAGAGCGTGAACCTCTGATTTTAGGACGCGACGAAGGTTATTTAGGAGTTCTTGTTGACGACTTGACGACGAAAAGCACCGATGAACCTTATAGAATGTTGACGAGCCGCTGTGAACATAGATTATTATTGCGGTGGGATAACGTAGCTCACAGATTATCGCATTACGGCCGCGCCGCCGGATTAATAAATGATTCACGCTGGGAATTTTTAGAACAACGATTTGAAAACGAAAATGAAGAAATCGCACGCTTAAAATCTCAAAAAATTTCGCCTTCAAACGAAATTAAAAATCTTTGCGAACAATACGACGCTGAAATTTTAGCCGACTCTATGACTCTTGCTGATTTTCTTAAACATAGAGGCGTTAATTACGAATTAATTTCAAAAATTTCTCAGTCTGAAAAAAATTTATCGCGTGAAGAAATTGCTCATATCGAAACAGAATTAAGATACACGGGCTATCTTGAACGTGAGGCCAAGACTGCGGCGAAAATGAAAAATCTTGACGGCGCGAAAATTCCTGAAGATTTCGATTATGATTCAGTTGTCGGCTTGCGTGCTGAATGTCTGCAGAAATTAAAACATTTCCGTCCCGACTCGCTCGGCCATGCGCTGAGGATTTCGGGAGTAACTCCCGCTGATGTTCAATTAGTTTCAGTGATAATTTCGCGCAACGAACGAGAAAGAACTAAGTTAAAATCTGAAAAAAATGCTTAGCGAAGACGAAAAATTTTTTATAAATCCTGAATATTTGTTTCCTGAAGCTGCGAGGCGAGTCAAAATTCTTGAGTCCCTAAAAAATTCTTGGGCGGCTTTGTTTCCTGCTATGATAGCTCGCCATTCATTCCCTTATAATCTCGGCATTAACGAAATTTATATTTCTGTTGACAATAAAAACGCCGAAGAAATGTTAAAAAATTCTCGCGGAAATATTTTGCGAGCCTTGAAACGTTTTGATTATGAGCCGCAAAAAAATTTTGAATTAAAAATCACGTACGGAGAGCCAATTAAGATTTTAGAAGTTTCACAGCGTAAAGAAATTTTGCCCGAAGTAAAAATCACTGACGAAGAATTAAACTCGAAAATGAAGGGCGCGCCGGAGTCTTTGCCGGAAGATATTAATCACGCAATTTCGCACCTTAAAATTTTTTTAGAAAAACGTTTCCCTAAAAAAAATAACGTATAATTTTATTAATTCAATTTAATTTTATTTTTAACGAAAGGGGTTTTTAAGTATGACTCGCCCTGAAAAAACTCTCGGCGTTCTTGGCGGTATGGGGCCAGCGGCCTGCGCTGAATTTTTGAGAATTTTGGCTCGTGATGCTCCTGCAAAAAGCGATGCACAACATCCAAAAATCATAATGCTCTCTGACCCTGACACACCCGACCGCAGCGACGGCTTAATGGGTATCGGCCCTGACCCTTTGCCTGTCATTCGTAAAAATTTGCTTCAGCTTGTTGAGTGGGGCGCGGACGTTTTGGCCGTTCCCTGCAACACGGCGCATTATTTTATTGATAGATTCAGAGATGAAATTCCTGTGCCTTTGATTCACATTGTCGAGGTTACTGTCGAGGCCGCAAAAGAATTAAGCAAAGGAAATTGCTCATGGCTGCTTGCGACTGACGGGACTCAAAAAAGTTTAATTTATCCTACGTGCGCTGAAGAAAGACATTATCATTTCCTAAAGCCTTCGGAAGAGCAGCAGAATAAAATTCAATCTTGTATCCGTTACGTGAAGTCCGGCGACATGAAGACAGCGGGCGAAATTATGCGCGGCGTAGTTAATGAATTGTGGCGTGAACGTGATGTGCCTGTTACTATGGGATGTACGGAACTTCCTTTAGCTTACGAGGCTTCGGATTTGCCGCTTGAACGTCAAGTTTCGAGCTTGAAGGCTCTCAGCGACGCATGTATTAAAGAGTTATACGAAAATTAAATATGAAAAAGAGACACTATTTTGGCAGCAGAGCAAAATAAAAAAACGTTTTTAACTGTTCACTTTATTGATTATTATCCAGTTGTCTAACTCACGTTATCGCGTATCGCGTGATTTTTGTTATACTTGTAGATAAGACAATTTAGAGGTTAGGAAGTAAAAGAAAAGAATTTACGTTCCTGCTCGTTTTTACAAAAGGAGTTGATTTTTCATGAATGATTTTGAAAACAGACTCGCTCAATATTACGACGAATTAAAGTGGCTCTACTATGAACTTTACGGCAACGATAAGCAAGCCTTTGATTATTTCTGCTCGATGCTGCGAAAATGCTGGAGCTTGCGCGACGAGACTCTGAAAGAATTAGATCAGGCTCGCGAAAAAGTTCCTGACTGGTACGCTGGCAATGACATTTTAGGCATGATGATGTATACGGAATGTTTTGCGAAAAATCTTAAAGGCGTCAAAGATCATCTTGATTATATTCAAGAGTGCGGAGTTTCGTATCTTCATTTAATGCCGCTGCTTGATACTCCTAAAGGACGAAGCGACGGCGGCTATGCTGTCTCGAATTTTAGAAAAGTCCGTCCGGATTTAGGAACGATTGAAGATTTAGCTGAACTTTCAGCAAAATGTCATTCGCTCGGTATCAGCGTCTGTCTTGACTTCGTCATGAATCACACGAGCGAAGATCACGAATGGGCACGGCGCGCCAAGAAAGGCGAGAAAGAATTTCAAGACCGTTATTTTTTCTTTGATAACTGGGAAATTCCGAATCAATTTGAAAAAAATCTTCCTGAAGTTTTTCCGACGACAGCTCCCGGAAATTTCACTTTCAATCAAGAGTCCGGTAAGGTTGTAATGACGACGTTCTACCCTTATCAATGGGACTTAAATTATCGCAATCCTGTTGTATTCAACGACATGACAGAAAATATGTTATTTTTATGCAATCAGGGAATCGATATTATTCGCCTCGATGCTGTGCCTTATATTTGGAAAACTCTTGGAACGAATTGCAGGAACTTGCCTCAAGTCCATACGTTAGTCCGTATAATGCGAATGGCCGCTGAAATAGTCTGTCCTGGAACTTTATTATTAGGCGAGGTCGTAATGGAGCCTTCAAAGGTCGTGCCTTACTTCGGAACAGTCGAAAAGCCTGAATGTAATATGCTCTACAACGTTACGACAATGGCAAGCACTTGGCATACAGTAGCGACTCAAGACACGCGATTAATGAAGCATCAATTAGCGAGCGTTTTCTCGTTACCTAAAGAATACGTTTTCTTAAATTATCTTCGCTGCCATGACGACATTGGCTGGGGACTCGATTATGATTTTCTTAGAAATTTTGGAATGGACGAGGTAGCTCACAAAAAATTCTTGAATGATTATTTTAAGGGCGATTTCAGAAATTCTCCTTCGAGAGGCGAAACTTACAACGACGCTCCCGAACTTGGCGACGCTCGAATGTGCGGAACAACTGCATCTCTTTGCGGCTTAGAATCTTCTAATAAGAATATGGCAGTGAAACTTGACGTTATGTTGCACGCATTTTTATTCACTCAGAGCGGAATCCCTGTTTTATACAGCGGCGACGAAATAGCACAGCTTAATGATTATTCTTATCACGACGACCCTGACAAACGCGAAGACAGCCGTTACATTCATCGCGGTGCGTTTAATTGGAAAAATGCGGCCAAGCGCGAAGACATGAACACGCCCGAAGGAAAAGTTTTTAACGCTATTCACAAAATGATAACGCTCCGAGATACTCAGGCAGTGTTTTCAAATTCGGCGGATACGTGGCTGATCGAAACAGGCAATGATCACGTTTTAGGCATCGGAAGATATTACGGCGAAAAAACTCAGAAAGAAAAAATGCTCGCGTTCTTTAATTTCAGCTCAGAGGCTCAAACATTCACAACTAACGAACAATTAGGCGGCCTTTTTGACTATCATGACATGATGACAGGCGAAAAATTTAATTCAAATGAAATTAAACTCGAAGGCTACGAATTTAAGTGGCTGCTTGCAAAACTTTAATTTTAATAATAAAAATGCTCTCGTTTCTCGCGGGAGCATTATTTTTTTAATTTTTTATTTCACCGGGAAATCAAAGTAAGTATCAGGGTAAGGCTCGTCATTCAGCGTGAAGTGCCACCACTCTGTTGAAAGAGGTCTAAAGCCGTGAGCTGTCATTGCGTTGCGAAGGATCATTCTATTATTATATTGAGTCTTCGTGATTTTTTTGTAGTCCGGGTGAGACTGAATTCCGAAATAATCAAACGTTCCGCCCATGTCAACTTCTTTACCTGTTTTCATGTCGAACAAAGTTAAATCAACAGTGCTGCCGCGACTGTGGCCGGACTTGTAATCGATATAACCTTGCTTAAATAAAACTGACTTATCGAGTTTAGGATAAAAATATTTTTTCATTCGTTTGTCTTTCAAGTCTTCAGCCCATCGTGCGAAATGATTGACGGCAGTTTGAGGTCTGTAAGCGTCGTAGATTTTCAAACGATAGCCTTTTTTGACGAGTTCGTCACTGACTTCTTTAAGAGCTGTCGCAGCTTCTTTCGTTAAATACGCCACTGGATTTTCGTATCCTTCAATTCTATCGCCGACAAAATTATACGTAGAGTAATAACGAATCTCTAATATTGCGTCCGGCACAGCCTCTGAAAGTTTCACGAAGCCAGACGAATCCATTGGGTCAACCGCAGGGATTTCAACTTCAGCCAATGCCTGTGAAGCGAACATTGCCGCAAAAATCAAAATCGCTGCTGAAAGAAATTTTCTTTTTTTCATTTTTTACTTCCTCCTTTTTTGAAGCTAAAAATTTCCTTCACATTTTACTACTCAGAAAGTTTTTTCATAACTCAAGACAAGGAGTCCAATTTTTTGAATCAGACTCACCGCGAATCCAAGCGACATGCTAATAAAGCAAGCGATTTTGTAGTAATAAATGTAGTAATAAAATTGAGATTTTTTCCGTGAAAGTTCGTCTCTGAATTTGAGATGTTTATGATTATATCACCTTCATAATTAAGTTTTATGCTATAATCCCAAACACGTACTAAATAATTATCATTGTGATGAACTTAGAAACTCCCTTGCTTTGGTCAAGCGGGGAGCTATTTTTTTGTTTATGATAGAATTTTATCAGCTTGTCTGACCAACACGCGACTCCTTAGGGGAGGGGGGAGTCATAATGAGAA
>JAFVEW010000011.1 GCA_017475805.1 Synergistaceae bacterium
AACTTTTAGCTCAAGAGAAATTCACGGAAACAAGCAACCAGAAAAAGCTCTTGAAAGAATTTGTCAGCAATAGCGACCATATAGTCGATTTCATTGATAATGCTAAGAAAGACGGTGTTATCTACGAGGATAAAGGTGAACATCTTGAAGGCAAGCAAATTAAGCGAAAAGACTTATTCAAGTATTACCGAGCATAGGCTGAAAATGGTAATTATTATCCCAAAGCCAGAGGTAAGTTCTTTAACTCTTTGCGAAGTATGCTGAAACGCATGAACATTGAGTTTTCTGAAGAAGCGGCTTTCTGGCAATTCAAAGACATTAATACTGATTGGTCTGAACTTGGCTTCGATAACGATGTCATCGAAGAAAACGAAAATTCTAACGGAGGAGGAAATATTAAAAAAAAGGACGAAAATGTCAATGATTTAGTGGCTAAAGAATAAGCTGATAAAATAGGTCTATTTTATAAATTAAGTTATAATCTATGTTTCATAGACTTTGATTTGATGTTGCCTTTTTTAGGAGTGATACAGATTAAATTAAAAAATTTTGAATTGAAACCATGTCCGATTTGCGGCGGTAAAGCTGAATTAAAAAATAAAAAAGTTAAAGGTTTCTCAACACTGAATAAATATGTCGGCAGACGCTATGGAGTAACTGAAGAAACGAGCTACGTTAGATGCCTTAAATGCCACGCAAGAACTCAAAGGCTTCCGCAAGTTGATAACGCTATTAATGCATGGAATGAAGGCATAATTTATAGATGAGCGGCATTCAGACATTCAAGTATAAGCGAAAGAAAATGACGGTCATTTTCTGGAATAATAAAGTATGGTTCAAATTAAAGGAAATTTGCGAAATTATTAAATGCAGTAAAAAAGATGAGATGCACAGGCTTTCGTTTATTATTACAGATTATATGCCTGACGAAGATAAACGGTTAGAAACGAAAATTAGACTCGTTTCAGCGTCAGGACTTCAATATCTTGTTGAGAGGGTAACAATGAAGCCTCAACGGAAAGCGAAATTAAAAGAGTTCTACGACTGGATAGAAGAAGAGATCATGCCTGTTTTTACCGAATACATAAAAAGCTGGCTATAACTTTGACACTTTGAAACGGTTTAATTCAACGTAGTCGAAAAATTTTGAGCCTGTACAATAAACTGTGTATGGACGAAAAGGAATCCTTATAAATACTGAAATAAATTGTGCCTATACACAGAAAACTTTACACACTCAAAATTTTTTTCGGTTGCTGGGTCTTTTGTGATGGGCTTTTATAAAATGATTGATTTTATAAAAGCATAATTTTTCGTGGCGATTTTTATTTTTTCAAATCGTATAATTTTTATTATGAAAAAATAAAATCAGGAGGTTAAATAAGTGGAGCATTTTATTACTGAAGTCCGAATTGAAAATGTCAGGCACTTAAAAAATATCAGTATCGCTCTCAATAATCAGAGTCGGCAGCACTTAATTTTGACGGGCAAGAACGGCTCAGGCAAAACGTCTGTTCTTGAAGAAATTGCTAAAAATCTTGTCTTGCTCAATCGAAAACTTTTGAAAAGTTATAGAGATTTGAAAAAAAATCAAGAAGTTTTGAAAAATGAAACTAATATTGAAAGAAGAAAAGCTCTTGAAAGTCAAATTTCATTAGAGAAAAGTATACTTTCGCCCTTTTCTAATATCGATCTTGATGTTATCTATAGTAATGAAGATGAATTGACGGAGTTATATCAGCACGGAGATTTTATAACGGCGTTTTTTAATGCTACACGGCCATCGAATGACATAATCTCAGCTAACGGCGTTGAAGATATGAAACTTCCGATAACCCTTGATATAACTCAATCTCCTGCCAGCGACATAATAAAATACATGGTACATTTGAAAACTCAGCAGTCTTTTGCTAAAAATGAAAACGACATTCAGAACGAGCGCAATATTAAAGAATGGTTTGAACGTTTTGAAAATGCTTTGCGGACTTTGCTTGATGACGATTCTATAACTCTGAAATACGACTATAAAAATTATAATTTCGTAATTCTTCAAAAAAATCGAGAGCCTTCAGGATTAAATGAACTTTCAGACGGCTATTCTTCAATTTTAAGAATCCTTTCAGATTTAATATTGCGAATGGATCAAAATTGGCTTCTTAAAAATCAACTGAGCGACTATAACAAAGAAGGCATAGTTTTAATTGATGAAATTGAAACTCATTTGCACATAGAACTGCAGAGAAAAATTTTGCCGTTTTTGACGGAGTTTTTTCCGAGACTTCAATTTATTGTCAGCACTCATTCTCCCTACGTTTTAACTTCGATAAGTAATGCCGTAGTTTTTGACTTAGAGCGGCAGGTTGCTTTAACGGACTTGTCCGAGTATTCGACAGAAGACGTTGCGAATGGATTTTTTGAGGCTGACAGTTATTCCGTTGAAATGGAAAAAATTTTGAATAGATATAAGGAACTTCTCAATAAACAGGATATTTCTGATGATGAACGCGCCGAAAGAGCAGACCTCCGAACAAAATTAAAAAATGCTCCCGGAGAATTGGCAAGAACTTTTCGCATTGAATTTGAAGAAATTGAAAAAGGACGTAAAAAATAATGGTACGTTTTGAAAGGCTTGATACAGAAAAATCCCGCGCGGCCGTTCAATCTCTCGCAAGGGCTCAAAAAAGCAACGGAAAATATAATACTCCTGAAGTTTTTGAAGCGTTGCATGAAATGTTTCACGGAAAGTGTTACATCTGTGAGAATAAGAAAAGCATAACTTCATTTCAAATTGAGCACTTGAATCCGCATCAAGGAAATCCTGCTAAAAAATACGACTGGAACAATTTATTTTTGTCGTGTGCCCACTGCAATAACACGAAGCTGAATAAATATACGCCGATTTTAGATTGCACTCGCGTTGATGTCGATAAGCTAATTTCTTTTCATTTTTTGAATCCTTTGGAAAATGAGCAGGAAATTTTTTTAGAAACTCTCGATGAAAATATCGAAACTAAAAATACACTTGAATTATTAACTGACGTTTACTATGGCCGGACACCTCAGAAAAAAGCTGAAGCAAAATTAATCCGTTGTGAAATCCGAAGGCAGTTACTTAAATTTATGGCTGATATTTCTGAATATCTTGAAACTGAAGACCCTGAAGATAAACATGATTTATTTTTGAAAATTAAAAGTGAATTAAAAAATAACTCTGAATATACGGCTTTTAAGCGATGGATAATTTTAGATCATCAAGAAAAGTGCGGAGATTTTTTGTCGTTGTTAATTTGCCATGAAAAATATTAAAAATTTTATAGAACGCTGGAAAAATCGCGGTAATGAAAATAGCGAAGCTCAAATATTTTGGCTTGAGTTTTTTAACGAAGTTCTCGGAATTGAAGAGCCTACGAAATTAATTCAATTTCAGAAACCCGTTAAACTTTCTCATGTCAGCTTCATTGACGGCTATGTACTTTCGACACGGATTATTATCGAGCAGAAAAGTTTTGATGTCGACTTAGATAAATCTGAAAAACAGTCGGACGGAACTTATTTAACGCCTTTTGAACAGGCCAAAAGATATTACGACTGGCTTCCGAAATCTGAAAAAGGAAATTATATCGTTGTCTGTAATTTTCAGGAATTTCGTATTCACGATATGGAACACCCAAAAGCGAAGCCGGAAATTATAAAACTCGAAAATCTTGAAAAAAAACGGCAGAAGTTTTTATTCATGATTGACCCTGAAGCTGTTGCACGCCATGAGAACGAAATTTCAATTAAGGCTGGTGAACTCGTTGAAAAATTGAAAATTTCTCTCAATGAAAGCTACAAAACTTCAGATGAAGAAAATAAATATTCTCCCAGCGAAGAAATATTAAAGAAGAGGCGTAACGGTATAACCGTCTTTTGCGTTCGTATAGTCTTTTTGCTTTACGCCGAAGATTCAGGATTATTTAAGAAAAATCAGTTTCATGATTATCTTAATGTTCGTAAGACTATGGCACGCGATGCTTTGATGAAACTTTTTGATGTTCTTAATCAGAAAGAAAATGAGCGTGATTTATATCTCGAAAAAGATTTGAAAAATTTTCCATATGTCAACGGCGGTTTATTCAAAGATAAAAATGTTTTGCTGCCTCTGATTAACGACGAAATTCTCAAAATTATTATTGAAGAAATGTCCGACGGCTTTGACTGGAGCGGTATTAATCCTCCGATTTTCGGCGCGATTTTTGAACGCGTCCTTAGTGATGAGCGCAAGTCGGGAGGTATGCACTACACGACACTTGAGAACATTCACAAAGTCATAGACCCGTTATTTCTTGATGATTTGAAAACCGAACTTGAAAATATTTTCGTAGATTCAAAAGGCCGTGAGCGTATTCAAAATCTGCTTAAATTTCAAAATAAATTAGCCTCGCTTAGATTTTTAGATCCGGCTTGCGGTTCTGGAAATTTTTTGACGGAGTCTTTCAAATCCCTCAGAAATCTGGAAAATAAAATAATTCTTGAATTATCCGGGCAGACGTACTTAAAAGAAAATTTAGAGATAAAAGTTTCCATAACTCAATTTTACGGGATAGAAGTTAATCCTTTTGCCGTTGCTGTTGCCCGTACTGCTTTATGGATCGCTGACAATCAAATGCGGAAAGCTGTCGAGAAAATTACGGAAGAAGCTCCTTTGCCGCTTAAAGATTATGACTTAATCAAAGACGATACCGCCATGAGTACTCAGGAAAGGCCGGATTTAGGTTGGAAAGATGGAGGCTGGAAAATTCCTCATGACGATATGCTTTATATCATGGGCAACCCGCCGTTTTTGGGATATTCACAGCAAAGCGAGCCTCAAAAAGCTGATGTTAAAAGTTTCTTCGGCAAGGATAAAGGTAACGGAAAGATTGAGGGCGGCGGCAAAATTGATTTTGTTGCCTGTTGGTTTGCTATCGCGTCTAAATATGTTCAGGATAAAAAGACGAAAGCCGCTTTTGTCGCTACGAACTCGATAACTCAGGGCGAACAGGTCTCAATGATTTTCAAGCATCTTCATGAACGCTGGGGAATTGAAATTGATTTTGCTCATCACTCTTTCGTTTGGGACAGCGAATTAAAAGATAAAAAAGCACATGTTCATTGCGTTGTTATAGGTTTCAGCACTAATCCGCCGAAATTGAGAAAACTTTACACCCGTGAAGGCTTGAAACTTGTAGAGAATATTAATTTTTATTTGA
>JAFVEW010000155.1 GCA_017475805.1 Synergistaceae bacterium
AAACATGCCGCTCGATAAAAACGCGCTCGCGATAATAATCTCACAGTCCGGCGAAACGGCTGATACCCTTGCCGCAATGAGACGCGCAAAAGAGAACGGGATTAAAACACTCGCTATTGTCAACGTTGTCGGAAGCACGATAGCACGGGAGGCAGACAGCGTTTTTTACACCATGGCGGGGCCTGAAATCGCGGTTGCCACGACGAAGGCTTACAGTGCGCAGTTGATAGCCTGTTACATTCTCGCTGTCCAGTTCGCAAAAGTCATGGGCGTCATTGACGGTTCGGAATTTGAAAGATTGATTGCAGAGATTCAAAAACTGCCCGAAAAAATTGACGAGATTCTTGACGAGAAAGGACGGCTCGAAGAAATCGCGCATAAATTCGTGAACGCACGCAACGCTTTTTATCTCGGCAGGAATATCGACTACGCCGTCGCAATGGAAGGAAGTTTGAAGATGAAAGAAATCAGCTATCTTCATTCCGAAGCCATAGCCGCCGGTGAAATGAAACACGGCCCGATAAGCCTTATCGAAAAGGGAATGTTAGTCGCCGGAATAATGACGCAGAAAAACCTTTACCAGAAAATCGCGAGCAATATGCTCGAAGCCAGAAGCCGCGGAGGATTTTTGTTAATCATCGCGACGCGCGGCTGTGAAGCTCTGAAAGAAGAAGCCGATTTCATTTTCAATATTCCCGAAACTGACGAGCATTTTTCAGCAAGCCTTGCCGTCATTCCATTGCAGTTATTGGGATATTATGTCGCGGTCGCAAGAAAACTTGATGTCGATAAGCCGAGAAACTTGGCCAAGAGCGTTACGGTTGAATAAATAGGGGCTCAGGTGTTAAAAGCCTGACCCCTCTGAATATTTTTTTATAAATGTTCTGATTAACTTCCCTGCTATGCTCTCATGGCCGGGAATGTTCATTTTTATGATTTCATTGGGCGCATAAAATCCAGCTTTTGAAATTTCCAGCCCGTCAGGTTTTATTTCGCCTTTTTCATATTCAGCCGTAAACCCGAGCATTAAAGAGTTAGGGAAAGGCCATGTCTGAGAGCCGAAATATTTTATGTTCCTGACTTCGGTCGAAACTTCCTCGCTTATCTCGCGCCTCACGGCATCCTCAAGGCTTTCCCCAGGCTCGACAAAACCGGCTATGATGCTGTAACGGTCTTCAGGCCACGCGGTGTTATGGGCAAGCAGTAATTTTCCGTCATGTTCAATTGCCGTAATTACTGCCGGAGAAATAGGCGCGTAAAAAGTCATGCCGCACGACCCGCATTTCCTTCCGTAGTCGTTTTCATTCGGGATTAAGGTTCCGCCGCAATGCGCACAGAATTTTATGTCCCTGAACCAGTTCCTGAACTGCCACGCCCTGCCGGCTTCTGTCATGGCTTTGTCATCAAAATCATGCAGGAACTCGCGCATCGTCAAAAATTTTTCGTCCGGCATTAAATCAATTTCTTCAGCGTCAAGCCACTGCGTAAGATTCTGCCAGATTTCCGGAAGGTTTTTCGAGGCACTTAAAATATTGAGATTTCTTGAAGCAAAAAAATTTTCATCAAAAT
>JAFVEW010000156.1 GCA_017475805.1 Synergistaceae bacterium
GAGGAGGCTGTGCATTTTTTTCCGCATTTACCACATGCATTAAAGCCGTGCGACCATTGTTATCTCTAATATTGACATCAGCCTTTGCCTCTATCAAAGTCATGAGAACATCAATATTAAGATTTGACTTAGCGAAATACATTAAAGCCGTAAAACCGTTATTATCTCTGATATTGACATCAGCTCCAGCTCCTATTAGAGCTTTGAGAATGTCAACATTAGTATTGAGCTCTGTCGCATACATTAGAGCTGTGCAACCGTTGTTATTTCTAATATTAACATCAGCCCCAGCTCCTATTAAAGTCTTAATAACGTCAAAGTTAGGATTTGACTTTGACGCATACATCAAAGCTGTACAACCAGCATCATCAGTTGCATTTATGTCAATTTTGTCCGTAATCGCCTGACTGATTACCAGCGGCGACCCTGTTTTGCAAAGTTCAAAAAACTTCAAATTGTCCAATATTTATTCCTCCCATTTAGTTGAAAAATGCCCCAATAAAGCCTCCGAAAATATCCCCCAAACTCTCACCAGGTCCGTATTGCCCTCCTGCTTCAATAATAGCGTTTTTTACTTTTTCATTTTCAGCCTTATCTAAGGCTGTCCGTCCACTGTCATTTTTAGCATTAACATCTGCTCCACTCTGCAACAAGAGCTTGATAATCTCAATGTTGTCGTTGTAGTGTACTGCATTTATCAAAACAGTATCATTGTCGTTATCTTTAACATTGACATTCGCGCCAGAGTCGAGTAGAGTAGTAACAATTTTAGGATTTTTCCCATAGCTTGTTGCCAAAGTTAATGCTGTCCATCCAATATTGTCCTTATAATTAACATTTGCTCCAAAATCAATCAAGGTTTTAACAATTTCTGCGTTATTACCGATTGAAGCAAGCATTAGAGCCGAACGGCTATAATCTTCGTTAACTACAACAGCATTGGCATCAGCACCCTCTAAAAGTAGAGTAAGAACGACATAATCATCTCCGTTAGTTATAGCTACCATTAAGGGAGGCATCAAAGGAATCCACTTATTGACTTTCTTTCTAATATCATCTCTGCCCCTAATCCAGTTTTCAAAAAATCTCATATTCACGGTAGATGTAGCTGCCTTAATTTTTCTCCCCATCTCCTCACGCAGAGCCGCCGCTTTCCTTTCTTCTTCGGCTTTTCTACGGATTTCTGCTTCTCTTTCCCTTTCCTTTTCTTCCTCCATTTTTCTTTGGATTTCTGCCGCTTTCTCTTTTTCAATTTCTTTATTAAGAACTGCCGCTTTTTTTTCTTCAAGATAATCTTTAAGGGGCATGTTCGTATCAAAATCATCAATGTCAGCTTCTATGCCGAAAATACGGCATAGTTCTGTTAAAATTTCCCGTGCGCCAGTTGCCTGAATAGCCCGAACCTGCTCTAATTCATTTTTATACTCCCACACATCAAGCCATTGCGCTAATTTTCCTGATTGATAATGAGCAAGAACACTGTCGGCGAAAAAATTTTCCCTTAAATCGTCAAGTGTCCGCAGTTTTTTATCTTCCACATTCAGATAAAATTTTAATTTTGCCATAGCTTCTACCTACCCTTATTCGCTTGCTGGTTTGATGCTGTAAGCCTTTAGATACGCGCGGAGCTTTTTGATTTTGTCGCCTTGAATGTCCGTTATGGATTTCGCGTTATGGAGTGTATCAATTAACGTTCCAGTTGTAATGACCGTGTTGTCTATAAAGGCTGTTTCAACTGCGTCTTTAACAAGCCCCTCAAGGTCTGCACCGTTGAAACCGTCAGTTTCAGAAGCCAGCCGCCCTAAATCAATGCCACTGCTCTGTTTGCCACGTTTTTGTAAGTGTATTTCAAGGATTTTGCGGCGTTCTTTTTCATTGGGCAAATCCACGAAGAAAAGTTCGTCAAAGCGACCCTTTCTGAGAAATTCAGGCGGCAGTTTCGATATGTCATTTGCCGTAGCAACGATAAAAACAGTACTCTCTTTTTCCTGCATCCACGTCAAGAAATTTCCGAACAGTCTCGTTGTTACCTCTCCGCCATTGCCGCCAATGCCAGCAAAAGCCTTTTCTAATTCGTCAATCCACAGGACACACGGGCTGACAGTTTCAGCAAGTTTCAGTGCATTTCGCATATTGCTTTCGGACTCGCCGACGTACTTGCCCATAAGTCTTCCAACATCAAGACGTATCAGAGGAACTTTGAACAGCGCCGCCGTAGCTTTTGCCGCGAGGCTTTTTCCGCAACCGGGCATACCGAGAATTAAAATACCGCGTGGAATATCTACGCCGTATTTAATGGCTTTGTCAAGTTGAGCAAAGATTTTTTCTTTGCGTTTAAGCCAATTTTTAAGATTTTCTAAACCTCCGATGTCGCTGAGCGTTTCTTTGAAGTTCACCATTTCCAAAATGCCAGACTTTTTAATAATCTGTTCTTTTTCGCCCAAAATGAACTTTATATCGGAAGTATCAAGTCCGCCGCCATTTTGATAAGCGAGCGATAAAACTTGCTTTATTTGGAATGCGCTAAGCCCTTTTAGTAAAAAGGCAAGTTCGTCCATAACGGTTTTATCGATTTTTTCGCCGATTTCGTCCGCAAAATCATTCAAACATGCCATGATTTCTTCATCGTCCGGCAGAGGAACATCTATGAGCGTTATAAAACTTTTCAGCTCCTGCGGTATGTTTTCAACCGAGTCCACAATGATAATCTTGACATGATAGTCATCGCGCTCGTTAAGTTCAGCTATGCGGCGAAGCAACGCAATAACTTTGGGGTCATCAATGTTTTTGTGAATGTCTTTTAACACGATAAAAAACTCATTATCGTCATCGTTGTCGTCCATGACTGAACTTAAAAATTCTACGAGGTCGCATCTCTGCATTGAGTGTTTGTCCGAGAAGTTTATAGCTCCGAGCGCATTGTTGAACTCACAAAAACGAACATTAGGCGCTACGGCTTCAAGCAGTACCTTGTCAACGTCAGCAAAATCAGAGTGCCTGACATAGAGTATAGGATATAGGGAATCCAAATACGACTTCAAATTTTTCTTTGTTTCTTCACGCATAGTTACGCCTCTCAAAGCATGATTTCTTCATACAAAAATTTTATTTCTTGGGCTTCGTCCATTTTATATGTCCGTTGTTGTCTATGGCTATTGTCGCCCCACAACCCTTGCACGTAATCTGCGCGTTCCGCAAGGTATTTCCACTTCTGACAGTTTTACAGTGGGGGCATTTTATAGTCGTTGTATTATTCATTAGGACACCTCTGACGTTTTTTGATTTTATTGCCTGTCTTACGGTAATTGAATCGCAAGATAATTTAATCTATTGAAATTTCGTAGAATCTTTAACTCCTCGAATAAATTTTCATAGCTTCAGGTTATAAATGCCCGAAGCTATTATTCATTTTGAAATTAAGATGTTGAGCTTATTCATATTTGCGTGTTTTAATTTCATGCTAGGATGAACGTAGCGGTTTAGAGTGATATTAACGCTGGAGTGTCCTAAAATTTCGCTCAAAGATTTTATGTCAAAGCCAAGCTCAACGCATTTTGTAGCGAAAGAATGGCGAAGCACGTGAAAATTAAATTTCTCGAGACCGCATTTTTTCAAAACTCGTTTGAAACGATTTTCCAGCGTTCGAGGCTCGACGAACTTATCTTTTGAACCACTGAGAACATAAGCGTCTTTAACATATGCCGACTTAAGATATTTTAAGAGTTCAGCAGGGATAGGAATTTTCCGGACAGAACTGGGGCTTTTTGGAGCGTCTATGTCGATAAAAGTTTTTTTCGCCGTGTCCTCGTTCAGATTATGAAGACGCTGCATGGTCCTTTGAACGCGAAATTCTTTATCACCGAAGGAAAAATCGCTCCATTTCAAGGCGCAAAGTTCGCCTATCCGAAGTCCCGTGAAAAGCGACAAAATTATTCCGAGCGCAGTCAAGTCAAAATGATTTTTCAAATATCGGAGAAGTTTATTTTCTTCAGTAGAGGTCAAAACTTTAATTTGTCCTTGCCTCAACGGAATTTCTACAGCATTAGGAACATAATTAACTTCGTAACCTCGAATCAAAGCGAAACGACGAATGCTTTTCATTCGTGAAAGAATATCCGAAACGCTTTTCGGCGAAAGTTTTTGACCATTACGGCCTTCAGTTAGAAGTTTATTGCTAAATGAAATAATATCTTCATTATTGATGTCGCTTAAATTA
>JAFVEW010000157.1 GCA_017475805.1 Synergistaceae bacterium
CAGGGGCTTTATCGATCATGTCATAAGCTGTGAACTCTGCGAAGCTCTGAGTAGCAAGACATTTTGTGATAGCAGCTGTAAGTGTTGTTTTGCCGTGGTCAATGTGTCCAATCGTACCGATATTTAAGTGAGGCTTGTTGCGCTCAAACTTTTCCTTTGCCATTTCTAAAATACACTCCCTTAATTAATTATTCTTCAAAATCTTTTCGCTGACTTCAGCGGGCGTCTGCTCGTAATGATCAAACTGCATCGAGTAATTCGCTCGTCCTGAAGTTTTGCTTCTTAAATCTGTCGCATAGCCGAACATTCCTACTAAAGGAACGAAGGCATCTATAACCCTTGCGTTTGCTCTGACGTTCATTCCGTCAATGCGTCCGCGTCTCGATGATAAATCGCCGATGACGTCGCCGACGTAATCTTCCGGCGTTACAACTTCGACTTTCATAACAGGCTCCATTAAAACAGGATCAGCTTTTTTCATTGCCTCTTTGAAGCCCATTGATGCTGCTATCTTAAACGCCATTTCGGAACTGTCAACCTCGTGATAAGAACCGTCAACGAGAGTAACCTTAACACCGATAACAGGATAGCCGCCAAGTACTCCTGATTGTACCGCTTCTTCAAGACCTTTTTCAACTGCCGAGATAAATTCTTTCGGAATTGCTCCGCCGACGATTTTATCTTCAAACGCGTACTTGCCGTCTTCAAGAGGCTCAATGTCAAATACAACATGGCCGTACTGACCGCGACCGCCTGACTGACGAATATATTTTCCTTCAGCGTGGGCAGGTTTTCTAATTGCTTCACGATAAGCAACTTGAGGATTACCGACTTTGACATCAACGCCAAATTCGCGTTTTAATCTATCAACGATAATTTCAAGATGAAGCTCTCCCATTCCTGAAATTACGGTCTGGCCGCTCTCTTCGTCATTATGAACTTTGAATGTCGGGTCTTCGTCAGCTAAGGCGTTAAGACCTTTCGCAAGTTTTACTTTGTCCTGCTGAGTTGCGGGTTCGACTGCAAGCGAGATAACAGGCTCAGGGAACTCAAGGCTCTCTAAAACAATCTGGTTACCTTCATCGCATAAAGTGTCGCCCGTTCGTGTTGCTTTCAGCGAAGGAACTGCAACAATCATTCCGGCTTCCATGCTGTCAATATCCTCGCGCTTGTTCGAGTGCATTCTCATAATGCGCCCGATTCTTTCGCGCTGGCCTGACGTAGGATTATAAACCGTGCTGCCTTTTTCTAACTTGCCTGAATAAACTCTCAAGAAAAATAATTTTCCTAAGAACGGGTCTACAGCAATCTTAAACGCTAAAGCCGTGAAAGGCTCATCAGGATTTGCATGACGCTGTAAAATTTTTTCCGGCTCTTTAGGCTCGCTGCCTTCAACAGGCGGCAAATCTATAGGGCTGGGCAGATATTCAACAACTGCATCAAGTAAAGGCTCTACGCATTTATTCTTGAAAGCTGAACCGCATAAAACGGGAACGGCTTTCAGATTTATAACTGCCTCGCGCAAAGTTTTGCGAATTAACTCGGAACTTATCGGCGTTCCTTCAAGATAAAGCGTCATTAAGTCATCGCTGAAATCCGAAAGAGCTTCGATAATATTATATCGTCCCTGTTTAGCGGCCATTGCAAGCTCCGTCGGAATTGCACCTTCCGAAGGTTTCTGACCTAAAACTCCTGAAAAATATAAAGCCTTCTGATCAATTAAATCTACAACTCCGGCGAAATCATCTTCAGCTCCGATAGGAAGCTGTAAAGGAATTGCATTAGCTCCAAGTCTTTCACGCATGGCTTTGACAACTGAAGCAAAATCCGCACCGATTCTGTCCATTTTGTTGACAAATGCAACTCGCGGAACGTGATATTTGTCAGCCTGACGCCAAACTGTTTCCGACTGAGGCTCAACTCCTCCGACTGCACAGAAAACCGCAACAGCACCATCAAGAACTCGCATTGAACGCTCAACTTCTACTGTAAAATCCACGTGGCCTGGCGTATCAATTAAATTTATAGTAAAACCTTTCCACGCGCATGTAGTAGCAGCTGAAGTTATCGTGATACCGCGCTCACGCTCCTGCTCCATCCAGTCCATTGTGGCTGTGCCTTCATGAACTTCGCCGACTTTATAATTACTTCCTGTGTAATATAAGATGCGCTCTGATGTCGTAGTCTTTCCGGCGTCGATGTGAGCAACTATTCCTATATTTCTAACTTTAGTAATATCCAAAAGTACACACCCTTACCAGCGATAATGTGCGAACGCTCTGTTAGCTTCGGCCATTCTATGAGTATCATCACGGCGTTTAATTGAAGCTCCTTCGTTCTTGTAAGCGTCCATAAGCTCGCGCATAAGTCTTTCGTGCATCGGCATTCCCTTTTTAGCTCTAGCAAATGTAACGATCCAGCGGATTGAAAGCTGAACGCCGCGCTCCTGTGTAACTTCTACGGGAACTTGATAAGTAGCACCGCCGACTCTTCTCGGTCTAACTTCAATATTCGGCGTAACGTTGGCCATTGCCTTTTCAAAAACTTCAAAGGGTTCGACGCCTAATTTCTCAGCTGCGCCTTCAAGAGCACTGTAAAAAATCTTTTCGGCTACGCTGCGTTTGCCGCCCTGCATCAATGCGCTAATAAATCTCGATGCCGCTGCATTATTAAATCTAATGTCAGGTACGGGCGGACGTTTCTTTATATGTCCTTTTCTTGGCATAATTAATAATCCTCCTGCCTAAAACTTACTTCGGACGGCGTGCGCCATATTTCGAGCGGCTTCTCTTGCGGTTTTCTACTCCACCGCAGTCTAAAGTTCCTCTTATAATATGATAACGAACACCGGGCAAGTCCTTTACACGTCCTCCGCGAACAAGCACAACCGAGTGTTCCTGTAAGTTATGCCCGATTCCGGGAATATATGATGTAACTTCGATGCCGTTTGTAAGTCTTACACGCGCAACTTTTCTTAAAGCCGAGTTAGGCTTCTTGGGCGTTATCGTGTAAACACGGGTGCAAACACCGCGTCGCGCCGGATTTCCCTGTAATGCCGGAGAATTGCTCTTCGACTTTTTCTCTTCACGTCCTAAACGGACAAGCTGATTAATTGTCGGCACTTAGCCCCCACTGTCAAAATTTCTGCACCATCAACAGCGGGGTTACACCTCCTCTCTTAAAATTCTTAATAATTTCTGTAGATACAGCTTGCAAATATTAGCAAGCATCGCCGTTAATGTCAAGGAAAAATTTTTATTCATTAAAAGCATGCAGCAAAAAATTTTATTTTTTATGTTATAATTTTTCAGCAAAGATTTCCTGATATATCTTAAAGTTGGAGAATAATTTTTATTACTACATTTATTACTACAAAATCACTTAATTATTTGCCACTCATCTAAGTTTATGAAGAATTCAATTCTAAAAAATTGATTCGTGTTTCATAGCCTCAATATACTCCGGTATGAAACATAAAATAAAAAACGCGAAAACATTTTCTATGATAGAATCAGCCATAATTCTTATCGACTTTAATTTTTTATTTTTCTCAGGAGGCAATATCACGATCATGAGTGCTGTATATGATTATTCGGTGTATAACTCTGCTGGCGAAGAAGTTCCTTTGAACAATTTCAAGGGCAAAGTTTTGCTTATCGTCAACACAGCTACGGGCTGCGGCTTTACGCCTCAATACGAACAGCTCGAAAGCATGTATGAAAAATATCACGATGAAGGGCTCGAAATTATCGATATTCCATGCAATCAGTTTGGAGGACAAGCACCGGGTACTGACGAGGAGATTCATAATTTTTGCGCTCTTCACTTTAACACAACATATGAACAGTATAAAAAATCTGATGTAAACGGCTCGAACGAATTGAAACTCTATACTTTCTTAAAAAGTCAGAAGGGTTTTGAAGGTTTTGATGCCGATAATAAATTAACGCCGATTCTCAATGACATGCTGAGCAAGGCTGACCCAGATTTTGCAAAGAAGCCTGACATAAAATGGAACTTCACAAAATTTATTGTCGACAGAAAAGGCGATGTTGTCAAACGTTTTGAGCCTACGACCGACATGGCAAAAGTCGAAGAATTTGTATCAATGCAGTTATGGAGATTTAGAGATGGCAATTAAATTTATCACCAACAACGACACTACAGAACTTGACACAGCGAAGGTTGCGTTTCTTGACGTCTTCGCAACATGGTGCGGACCTTGCAAAGCCATTGCGCCCATAGTTGAGGAACTTGCTGAAGAATTTGACGGTAAAGTCGAATTTTTCAAAGCTGATTCTGATGAGAATCCTGAACTTGCTAAGAAGCTCCGCGTTATGAGCATTCCCAACATGATGGTGTTAAAAGAAGGCAAAGTTATTTCGCGTCAAGTCGGTTTCCAGGATGCTGAAGCCTTAAGAGCTTGGATTCAAGAAAATATTTAGGAATAAGGAATTAAAAACTTCCTCGATTTTTGGCAGGAGAAAAAATTATGCGTCATAAAGTTAAGGTTACTGTGATCGACAAAAAATTATTTCCTGAGCTTCAAGAGAAATTTTGTGCTGATAAAAATTCCGGCGAATGTCCGTGTTACAACATAGGCGACGAATTTATTTTTTATCGCGACGAAGAACGAGACGATTTTTGGCGTTGCGGCTTGAACACTCTCGTTAAGACTTCAGCTGATCCCGACACGGTTGCAGGCGGACCGAAAGTGCCTTTTTGCTCTGAACTTTGGGACGCAATATCGCGTTATATTTACACTGGTTTGCAGGGCGGTTCAATCATGAAAGACTGGATGGCTAGCGAGAATGAAATGATAGCGTGTTGCTCAGACGGTACTCGTCCTGTGATTTTCAAAATCGAACGAATCGATTACGAATAGGAAATTAAAAATCCAAACTC
>JAFVEW010000158.1 GCA_017475805.1 Synergistaceae bacterium
AAAAATCTACGAGTAATTTTGAAATTTTACCTTTAGATAATAAATCTCCGGCTAATATAAAAAACGGTACGGCTATTAATGAGAACGAATTACAACTTTCAAACATTCGTTGTATTATCATCATTAATCTATTTGTGCCGAGTCCTGAAATTATCACGACTGCCGACGAAGTTAAAATCGAAAAGGCTACAGGGACTCCTAACGCAAGCAAAATTATAAAAACTGAAAATAATAACGCGGCCATTTATTTTTTCGCTTCCTTGCTAAAAAATTCTTCAAGCAGCATCACAGCCGCGTGAATTGACATTATTATCATGCTGATAGGGAGGCACATATAAATATACTTCATTTTAATTGGTATAGCTGAAGCCGTGCGGACTTGGCGGGAACAATATAAAAATCCGTAATAACAAAGCACGCAGAATAAAATCAAACATAAGCCGTGAATTAATGCCCGGATATTTTTTTGATTTTTTTGCGAAAATAAATTTTGTATCACAGTTATTGCGATATTGCCATTATGACGATAAACACAAGAAGCCCCTAAAAAAGTTGACCATATTAACAAAAATCTCGTGGCTTCCTCTGACCATGAAAGAGAAGTGAACCACGTCCGGCAAACTACTTGAGCTATTGTGAAGATTACCATGAAAGCCAGCATTATTGCGATTGTTATTCCGCAAACTTTATCAAGAGCGTTGCTTAATTTTATAAGTGCCGTTAAAAAAAACGAGGAGTTAGGAGTTAGGAGCGAGGAGTGATTTTCGTTTTTCATTACTAAATTCTCGTTCCTAATTCCTAATTATTTTCTGAAAGAGTTTTTTGGATTCTCGAAATATAGTCGCTGTATTGCGGATATAATTCATAAACACTCTGGACGGATTTTCTGAAAGAATCTACGTCAGGATTTTCGATGACTTCAACGCCGTGAGATTTAATAGCGGCTAATTGTCCTGCTTCCTGTTCAGCTACCCACTGACGCTCGTATTCTGCGGCCTCTTGAGCTGACTGCATGAAAATTTTTTGAGTTTCTTCGTCAAGTCTCTTGAAAGCCTCAAGCGACATTGTGATAATCGCTGTCGAATAGCTGTGTCTATCAAGCGTTACGAATTTTTGATTGTAATCCCAAAGGCCGTAAGAAAAAATTACGTTGATAGGATTTTCTTCGCCTTCGATTGTGTTCTGCTGCATTGCTGTGAGAGCGTCCGCCCACTGCATCGGCGTAGCATTTACTCCGAGTGCCTTAAACGTAGCTGTGTAAACTTCATTTTCCATAACTCTAAGTTTCAAGCCCTTAATATCTTCAGCATTAGCTACAGATCTGACTGAGTTAGTAACGTTTCTGAATCCGCGTTCGGCGTAAGCAAGGCCCTTTAAGTTCGCAGCTTCGAGGGTTGCTAAAAGTTCTTTGCCGATTTCGCCGTCAAGAATTTTGTAGGCTTCGGCGTTGTTCGCAAATAAGAAAGGCATATCTAAAACGCCCATCATCTTTGAAAAATTAACGAACGGCCCCGATGTTATTATTCCCATGTCTAACATGTCCATCGTCATAGAGTCAAGCATATCACTCTCGCCGCCTAAACTACCGTTAGGATAAATCTCGATTTTATAATTTCCGCCGGTACGTTCT
>JAFVEW010000159.1 GCA_017475805.1 Synergistaceae bacterium
CTTTATCTTTTGCATTGATATCTGAACCTGCATCAAGTAAAAACTTTACTATTTCAAAATCAGAATCATATCGAATAGCTGTCATTAGCGCAGAGAGTCCCATATCATTTTGAGCGTTTATATTGATGCCAAAATCCAATAATGCCTTGAGAATATCAATGCCCGCATCTGCTTCAACAGCTGATATTAATAAGGTATCTCCATTCAAAGATTGCTTAGGCGACACATTTTCATCGTGAAGATACTGCAATAAATCTTTAGGATTACCTTCTTCGCAAAACTCTTTGAATTTTTCTTCTGTAAAAGCCATAAAAATCCTCCTTTCAAAATTAAAATTCAGCCTCTGATGTTTCTTTACCGCTCGCAATGGCTCTCTTTATAGATTTTTTCACCGAATTTTCAGCCATATGTGCTACCCGAATATACATTAACAAAGTCTGCTGGCTTTCGGTTGATAATTCGCCGAATATATCTATAATTTCCGTTATAACGTCCGTTTCAGTCATTGCAACACTCCTTTACATAAATATTTAATTTAATCATAAAAAATAATCATTGAAAAAATAATATCACATCTGCACAAAATACGCAAGCATAAATAAATAAATTGATATTTTTCTTGATTGTTATATTAATAAATGATATTATTCTTGTCATGGAAAATACGAAAATTTTTGAACGAGTTAAACTTGTGCGTAAAACGCTAAAGATGAACCAAAAGGATTTTGGCAAAATGATTGGCCTCACTCAGACTTCATTATCTATGATTGAGGTCGGTACAAACATTGTAACAGAAAAAAATATCAAGTTAATCTGTGCTACTTTTAACGTCCGTGAGGAATGGCTGAGAGAAGGAAAGGGGAAAATATTTAACAACTCGCCATACGTCAAAGAATTATGCGATATTTTAGGAGATTTAACGCCTGACACTCAAAAATCTTTGCTAATTATTGCTAAGGAATTATTGAAAGTTGAAGAAAAACAGCGTGAATATGAAGATAATTCATTGCCCGATAAAAACTCGGAAGAAAATAATTCGACCGCTAATGTGAGTTCAGAAACGGAGAAGAGCGCGGAGTTACAAAAAATTTGCGAGGAAATTCAAAAATCAGATTTTAAATTCTAAGCGGTCTTAGGTACGGAAATTTGAGCTTAGGCTCAAATTTCCGCAATTTAGGGTTGGAGCAGGGGCAATTTGGGGGTGAAAAAATTACAAAAAATTTGCTCGCATCCTTGATTTACTGCCTAAATGAGATTTTAGGGTTAAAGGGCAAAATTTTGGATTTTACTTTATATTAAATGGAAAATTTTCCATTTATATATAATAAAAAGTAAAAAGTTATAACCCTTTAACCCGTTTTTCTAAAAATACCTTTAATAATCAATATTAATAAATTTTCATTTTGCCCACTTTTAACCCGTTCATAATCCTTATCCATCTTGACTGAAATTTTGCCCCTTTGTACTTATAAATATGAGAAAAAATCGAGCCGTGATGTTCATATAGCCGTAATGTTTAGACAAAATTTATTGCTCTTCGGCTTGTTAATTGTCTTTCGCTTTTTGACGAATTGATTTACAGATTTTCACAAGTTCCTGCCTCATACGGCTCTTTTTATAGATATTTTCTGATGTTGAAGTTTTTTCATCTTCATCCTCTTGCCTTGATTTTTTCTTCTTCAACTTATAATAAATAACTACATTTTTGTTGTCGGGGCAAAACGTACACAATACTTCATTCGGGAATGTATCGGATATTTGTTCAGCAATAATATTACTATAGCCTGGCATTGTTCGGACTATAACGATATCGATATCGCTGTACATACGCGGAAATCCTAAATTTGAGCCAGCATATTGAAAAATATTTATAAGCTTCTCTAATTTATTTTCATTCGCGCCGTCACCCGTTGTCCACTCTCCTACATCATTGCGTTTAATTTGCAATTCATTTAATGCACGCGAGATTGTTATTTGACTTGCTGTAATGCCTCTTTCCTTTAATGTGGCTTTGATCTCGTTCTGGTCTTTGAATGCGGCACCGCTGTCAAATAACTCTTTTAACACTGGGACGACTTCTTTACAACCGGCATTTTTCCTTTTGCCCATTTTTAACACACTCCTTAAATTTTATTTATTTATAAATTATAGCATAGAAAAAAATTTTTATATTCTATTCTAAAAACAATATGTTTATAATATCGCTAATAAAAAATGAAAATTTTTGCTTTACAAGTTTAAAATTTATGATATAATATTCTAGCTTTTTCAAAAAGAAATATGAAGTGCCTAAATACTGAATATTTCTTTTATATAGTTAGAATATTTATTTAAAGTTCTCTAACTGTAATTTGAGAGAGCGTTATAAAAACCAACCAAGTTTACTTATGGATGAGTATCGCGGTAGGTTTTGATGAGTAAAAATCTTAAAGGAGGTTTTTGAAATATGAATTTTAATGATATTAAGCTATCCATTACTGCAGAGAAATGCGGCGTTATTGTTGATGAACAGGGCAAAATAAAAAATTTTAATCATAATAAGTTTTTAAAATTTTATTTAAGCAAAATACGCGTTATAGCATATGATAAGATTAAAAAGGCTTATTATATATACGATGATAAGAGGCATGTATATTGTGATGTAGATATTATAGAAATAAAGCAAGATATGCTGAGGGTTCTTGATGTTGTAGACAGCGACATTTGGAACTCTAAAAGAGCTAGAGAGATCGAGGAGTTATTACCTTTAAGATGTTTTTCTGTAGAGACATTAAAAGATGGTTCTGAATATTTAAATGTAATGAATGGCTTATATAGTGTGAAAGATGATAAATTATATAAGCATTCAAAGGAAATTTTTACCACAAGGCAGCTGCCTTTTAATTATAATCCTAAAGCTAAAGCTCCTAAGTGGAAAAAATTTTTAAATACAGTATTTTTAGGAGATGAACAGCTTCGCCTTCTGCTTCAAGAAATGACTGGTTATGCACTCTCTCAAAAGACTGATGCACAACGGTTTTTCTTTTTATATTCAGATGGCGCGTCAGGAAAATCGATTTACTGCAAAATACTTACTAAGTTAGCAGGCGGAGAAAAATTTGTAAGCAATGTTACTCTCGGAGATTTAAATAAAAAATTTGCGAGAAGGCAGCTATGCGATGCAGTAGTAAACATTGCTACAGAGAATGAGGTTAAATTGTTCAATACTGAAACAATCAAAGCTTTAACGAGCGGTGATAGCGTCCAGATTGAAGGTAAGTTTGAGAGGGCTTTTTCGGCAGTAATAACTGCAAAGCAAATTTTTGCTCTTAATACTCTGCCTAAGCCCAAAGACATAACATATGCTTTTTATCGGAGACTTGTTATAATTCCGTTCTTAGCTCGTTTTGTTGATGAGCCTAATCCTGACAGCGATAACGAATTTAAGAAAAATCCGGAAATCTTGAATGAGTTAGAGCCTGACCTAGAGGGAATACTTGCCTGGGCAGTTAAAGGCTTGAAGAGATTAATCAAGAACGATTATCAATTCACGCGGTCAGATAAAGCCGATGAACTGCTGAATGAATATCGAATGGCCATAGATCCCGTTCTTGATTTTATGAAGGAAGCCATTAAAGCTGATGATAATTCAAAATTAAATTATAATGTAGTCTACAATGCATTCAAGGAATGGTGCGGAAATAGCGGCATAAAGACTATAAAAGAACGTCGTCCTTTTATGAGCGAATTACGCTATCATCTGACACAGGAGAATATTAAGTTTAAGATGAAACACAGCAATAGCAATAGATTTTTAGAAGGAATTAGTTTTAAAAAATCTTTCGTCAGATAGCGATGATAGATACTATTAAAGCTACACCTAATTTATATAATGAAGTAAATAATGATAGATTGTATTATAGAGATGAAAATGATAGATATAGAAAAAATAAAAAGGTTTTAGGGCATTCCCTGCGCGGTCAGCCCGATGAATTTATAATGCCAGCTATAAGATTATTGAATTGCATGTTAATGAATGGTTATCAGAATTAAGGATTAAATTTTAGGAGTACAGAGAGCGAGAGCGAGTTCATGCCCGCCTCGCTTTCTCCTGCCGAATAAAAATAAGCGTTAGACAAATATTATTAACTAAATAAATATCTAAATTAGGAGGCTGTTCACTATGACTAATACAAATTTATTTTATGATAATTCAGCAGTAATTTATGCCCGTTTTTCAAGCCATAATCAAAGAGAAGAATCGATTGACGCTCAGATTAGAGCCTGTACAGAGTACGCAAAGGCTAAAGGGCTTAGAATTGTAGATATTTATTCAGACAGCGCAAAATCAGGCACTAATGTAGACAGAGAAGCGTTCCAAAGAATGATTAAGGACAGTGCAGAACACAAGTTCAAATATTTGCTTATTCATAAATTGGATAGATTTTCTCGTCAAAAGTACGATGCCGCAATTTATAAGTATCAATTAAAAGTCAATGGCGTAACGATTTTATCTGTAATAGAAAATCTTGATAATTCGCCGGAGAGCGTAATGCTTGAAAGCGTAATTGAGGGCATGGCACAATATTACAGCGCAAATCTTGCAAGAGAAGTTATGAAAGGTATGCGTGAGAGTGCCTATGACTGCAAACATTTAGGCGGTACTCCTCCTCTCGGTTATGACGTTGACCCTGAAACTCATAAATATGTCATCAATGAAGACGAGGCAAAAATAATAAAAATAATTTTCGACAAATATGCTCACGATGTAGGCTACAATCAAATTTTAAGCTATTTGAACGGAATGGGCTATCGTACTAAACGAGGTAATTTATTCGGCAAAAATAGCCTGTATTCTATACTTCAAAATGAAAAATACGTCGGCAAGTATATTTTTAATAAGAAACTCGAAAAAGGAATTTCAGGCAGGCGTAATCCTACCTTAAAGCCTAAAGAAGAATGGATTGTTATTGAGGGCGGTGTTCCTGCCATTATTGACCAGCAAACTTTTGATATTGTGCAGTTCAAAATGAAAAATAATCGCGATAAAGCAGGCATGTATAAAGCACGAGAGATTTATTTATTGTCAGGTTTAATTATTTGCGGTGAGTGCGGTGAAGGTATGTACGGCAACACTCGACTTTGTGGCCGCAATAAAAGCCGTTATTCTTCTTATCGTTGTTACGGCGGTGCAAATAAACGCGGCTGTAAAAATAAAGAAATTCGCCGTGAATACGTCGATAATTACGTGCTTGATGAGCTTTATGAAAA
>JAFVEW010000160.1 GCA_017475805.1 Synergistaceae bacterium
ACTTCTACAGATTACCTTCTTGACGGAAATAATGCGCCTACTTTACCAGATAATGAATTAACTTCAAGTATCGAACATAAAGAAAAACGATTAATAATAAAAAATCGTGACATACATATAGATTTGCCAGAGACTGAAGAGAGCTTTGAAATAATCAGAAGATTTTTTGACATGCAGGCAAATAAAAACGGCAGCGAATGATTATATAATGTTGAAATGAAATTTATAATTTTACGAACGGACTGATTAAAAAGTGAATATGGAAAAAAAATCTCGTCAGGGTTTTACGCTTATTGAATTATTTTTGGTTATTGTTGTAGTTGTTATCTTAGCTGGTGCTATAATGGTTTCAGGCGATGAGTCTGTTGTCTCAGCAGACGCTAACAATATTATTAATAACATGAGAATTTTGAAAACTGCCGCTCTCGAATGGATCGCAGATTACGGCGATTATATCGACCCTAATGACCATAGAGTAACTTATCCTTATCCTGCTATTATGCCTATCGATAAAAGAAATAATGCAAAGCAATGTATTCAAAACGTCATGAAATCAGACGCAGACGGCCGTCAAACAATGATGAAATATGTAAACTCAGCTTATAAACGTAAAAAAGACGGAGATGATTTTGATAATCTATTGAATAAAAACACAAGCGCGCCCTACGCTAATCCAGGCGGCTACGCTATTATCGACGCTTCCGGCGGGCATGGCGATGGCATGGGAAGCGAAATTTCTGATAAATGGAGCAAATGGTACGTCGTTTATAATCCCGTCGATAATAAACATGAAAAAAAAGTCATGAAAAAATTAGAAAATAGAGCCGTAGAAGAAGGACTTTATGTCAATAATAAAGACAACAAAGGTGATTATTACACGGCAGACGCAAAACCCAATTATGTTTATATGGAAATAATTGATTTTACGAAAAAATAAAAGAGTGCTTAAAAGCTATTCAGACAATAGAACAGACCGGAAAAAACTCGTCGGTCTGTTCTATTATGAAGTAGCTCGCTACTTTAAGCTAATTTTAATTTTCTTAATGCAAAAATTGCAAGCAGCAAAGCAAAAATCCCCGAAGCTGTAATGTTACAGGTAGAGCCGCTGCCCGAAGATTTTATATTTGAACTATTTTGGTTTGACGCTGAACTAATCGGCTCTAACGGGACATCAACATAAAACGAAAGAGTTACCTCTCCGTCAACGCTGCCGTCGCCGACTAAAATATAAGGCACTCCGTCATCTTCAAAAATTTCGACAAACGCTGTCTTGCCCGTGTTTTTGCTCACAGCGTCAGCTGCAAAGACCATAAAGTCAAGATATAAATAATCTTCATAAAGGAACGCGCTGACACAATCTTCAGCAGAGACGCCTAAATTTGCTCCCTTGCCTGTAACGGCTTTGAATAAATCAGCATCACGTTCACTGGTTGCAGACGAACGGACTCGAACAGTCCCGTATTTATTGAAAATCCTGAAAAGCTCACGAGAATCTTCGGTCGAATCTAATTCTTCCCAAATGTCTTTAAGAAGCTGACTTTTACGCGGAATTTTTAATCTTATGCTCATCGGAATGACAGCCATTTTGTCTGAGCTGACAGCAGAAACCGTTACGGAAACATCCTGATTCTCTGTAGAGTTTTCGTCCGTATCTTGATTGGTGTCTGTGTTGTCGGTGTCCTCGCTCTCTACGACGCTATAAACGTCAGCAAACGAATAAAATATATCGCTGCTTAGATTGATATAGCTGATTTTGAAGGAGTCCAAAGCCGAAGAACTTATATATTCATATCTCGGATAAGCAGGCAAAAGCAAAAGTTCTTCAGCCGACGGGAGTACAGGAGTTTTGCCCGTGAGAGCTTTTATCTCACTCTCGGTGTTATTCTCGTCGTTCTTAATGTCAACAAAATCCATGATGAATGTTTGAACGTCGCCCAGAATATAATCATAATCATCGCTGGCCGCAGCTGCTGCGACTACAGGAGTTGTGTCAGTAAGTAAATGGTCATATATCGGAGTCGGATCGCCGTCAACATAAATACCACCTACGCGTTTATAATTCAACCATAAATCCTTGGGATTAGCGTAATTATATTCGTAAAGTCTGAACGAATCTAAAGCCGTCGTATTTTTTGTAATGTCAAGCTCTTCATCGTAAACTGTAACAAGTCCGGGAGCAATTTGACTGTGAGAGTCGAGTAAAAATCTCTTCGGCAAAGTTCCGTACGTATCTTCAGTCAAGTCAAATTTCCAATATTTCGGCAGCGTATACGAACGAACACCATCAGCAGCGTTTGCTCTATCGTATCTGTATAACATGTAGCGAGTGCCTGTTCTGTTCGTAATTCTCGCTTCGATATTGTAAGAGGTCGTTGTTGTAACTACATCACTATTATTGTTGTTAGGTCTGTTCCCGTTGCCCTCGTTAAATGCTTGCTTCATGATAAAGAACGTCCCTAAGTCTTGGTTAGGCAAATTGCTTTGAGCGTCCCACTTGAATTTCATGCGCTTAACGACTCTGTCGCCGTCAAAAATAGTTAAGTCAAAAATCAAAGGATTATCAGCAGCATTGCCCTTAGAGACATTTGCAAAGACGAACGGGATCGGCGATGCTTCTCGGAAATTTTCATAGCCCGGCATGAAACTTGCTCGCTGTCTAAATGTTATGTAGGCTAATCTGCTGCCATAAGGCGCACTGTCGCCGCGAATATTAATCGTGGTGTTCAAATATTCAGCAGAATTTACATCTGTTTCGGCCGTAGGATTTACTGTAATTTGATATTCATAGTCGTCTAAGCCCTGGATTAGAATAGATTCTTTAACCGTCCGAGGCGAGCAAACATAAACATAACTATCATTCCAAGCTGACTCTAAAGTGTAAGCCAAGCCGCCTGAGCTGCTATAGATGTTATCGCCTGAGACTAAGTAATAAACTACGTCGCTCGAGCAAATTAAGAAAGAACTTGAGCTTACGTCGCCCGATGTTACATAAATATGATTCCCTGATAAATCATCTATGTAAACGAGGTCGCCTGATGTTGAAGTTGCATAAGCCGTCGAGAATTGCGAATAAACTGATTCACGTGAGTAGATTTTTCCATCGCTTGGATTATAAATATAAGCAACAGGCTCGACAGTGTAAGTTGCGAGTATATCTCTCCAATTATAAGTGCTTTGCCACCATGAATAAGGAGTTGCACCGTTATTGCCGTACCAATTCCACCAGAACGGGAAATGACGGGCATAAGGATTTGCAAAATTAACGTTGAACTTTGCTATTCCGTCCGTCGTTATTACACAAAGAGTTTCTAACGGATCCGGGTATCTATCATAATAATTTGAGATAACATTGTAGTTCTCATTATTGTTCACAACATTCAAAAAAGCCTCGTAAGGTTCAGGCTCTTCAGCAAAAACAAAATTGAATCCGTCAAGAATATCTCCAATTACAGAAACAGGAACGTCATCAAGCTGGCCGCCTAAAGTTCTACGATAAATATAATTTCGAGTATTTGCTAAATTATTATTATTGTTATTAGGCGCGTTGTTGTTATTATCAGCGTTATTGAAGACCGTTGAGTATTTTTCATATACAGTAGCGAACCACTGAGGGCCGCCTACGTTTTTAGCGTCGTAATTAGTCTCACCCGTTACATCACGGACTTGATAAAAGAAATCAATATCTCCTAAACCATTAGTCGTATATTGCGGCGACAAAGTTGTTTGATTGAGATCAAATGACTCAGCCGAAAGGTGAAAAGGATCTGTGTTTGTGTAATTATAAGCCGTAGTGTTATTATTAATCGGTGCGGCTGCAAACGAAACACAAGGTAGAGCCAATCCCCAAATTAACGCCAATAATATTAACTTCTTTAGCATAATAAAAAAATTCATCTCCTTTTTATTTCTTAGTTCGGAATGCCGACGTAAGAAACTGCAACATCTCCACCGTATTGCGGCGAAAGATCAAGACCTTTTTTCATTCTGTGAAACGTTATCGTCCTTGCCGCGTGAACACATACGCCCAAAGGCTGTCCGGTGTCGCAGTCAAGACCTGAAGGAATATCGACGGCGACAACGTGAGTCGAAAATTGATTCATGGTCTCAATAACTCGTTTTTGCATTCCCTCGATAGGACGATTTAAGCCCGTTCCAAAAAGGGCATCAATGCAAGCCTCGCAGCCTTTAATTGCAGCTTCAAATTCTTCATAATTTTCATCGTTGACAGTGTTCAAAACTTCAGGAGCTAATTTGCTCATGATTTTAAGATTTTTTTTGAAATCTTCGCTGCCGCTTCGAGGATCGCCGATGATATAGACGCGGACGTCCTTTCCGATTATGCAGAGATGCCGCGCTATTGCAAGACCGTCTCCGCCGTTGCTCCCTGTTCCGCAGACGATAGCAAAGACAGAGTATTCTTTAATTTGCTGGACGACAGCCATAGCGGCATTTTCCATTAACAAAATGCTTGGAATACCGAAAAATTCCATAGCGCGTTTATCAGCAGCTCGAGCCTGCTCGCGTGAAACAGACTCGGGCGAATGAACGTCAACATAAACAACCTGTCTATGAAATTCTTCGGGGTCATAATTATATTCGAGTTCAAAATCAGACGGCAAAATTCTTTTCTCTCCTTAGAAATAGAAACTTAAAAATAAAAAAATTTCGTTAATTATAACAACAAAAAACTTCCTACTTCTCTAACTCCTAATTCCTACTTGCCTTTTAATTTCTGTCATAAACTCCGTCAAGACGGACATCTTCGCCGAGAATTTCGTCCCAGTCATCGTCGGGCGAGGTTTCGACTTTAACGCGGCCTTTTGAGAAAGTTAAATCGGCCTGACAGTTACTGTAATTTGAGTCAAAAAGTTCAAGAAGATTATTTTCACCGATCCAGCCTTTTGCTGTCCAAGTTACTTCAGGATTTTG
>JAFVEW010000161.1 GCA_017475805.1 Synergistaceae bacterium
AAGCGAAGAATCCTGTTATTCATGCAGGCGGCGGAATTTTACTTGCTCAGGCTTCAAAAGAACTTGCCGCGCTTGCAGAGTTCCTTGACATTCCGATTTCAAGAACGTTAATGGGTCAGGGCTGCGTCAGCGATCTTCACCCGTTAATGATCGGCCAGACAGGATTCTGGGGACTTGCTCACACTCACGAGTTCACGCTTAACGCCGATGTAATTTTGGCTCTCGGAACAAGATTCGCAGAAGCGGATTCATCAAGCTGGTATCAGGGCGTAACTTTCGATCCGTCAGTAACGAAATTCCTTCAGATTGATATTGATCCGTCAGAAATCGGACGCAACTATCCTGTCGAGATCGGCGCAGTAGCAGACTTGAAACTTGCTCTTGCTCAGATTCTTGAAGAAGCCAAGAAGATTAAGCCCGAAGGAATTAAACGCGCAGGACTCCGTGAGAAAATCGCAAAGGCAAAGGCCGACTTCAAAGCCTCTAACGTCGAAATTTCAAATGACTCACGCTTCCCGATGACACCTCAGAGAATTTTGAAAGACGTTAAAGCCGCTCTTCCTGAAGATGCTTTAATCTTCACCGACGTAGGCTGGAACAAAAACGGCGTTGCTCAGCAGTTTGAGATTACAATTCCCGGCACAGTTCATCACTCATCAGGACTTGCGACAATGGGCTTCGGAGCTTCAGCAGTTCTCGGCGGAAAAGTTGCAGCACCCGATAAGATTTGCCTTGCTTTAATCGGCGACGGCGGTTTCGGCGTCAATCCTACCTGCATGGCTACAGCCGTTGAACAGAGCATCGCCTGCACATGGGTCGTCATGAACAACTGCGCTTTCGGAACTATTGCAGGACTTGAGAACGCGAATTATCACACGAAATTCGGAACAGAGTTCAAGACGCCGGACGGAAAAGTTTATTCGCCGAACTGGGCAGAAGTTGCTAAGGGCTATGGCGTCGATGCTATCAGAGTCGAAAAAGCTGACGATTTCGCGCCCGCAATGAAGAAAGCTATCGAGGCCAACAAAGCTGGAAAGCCTTTCTTAGTTGAGGCAATTATGGAGAATATCGCAGTTCCTACACCTGGCTGCTGGAACATCAACGATATTTACACGCCGAGCGAGCTTGTTGCCGAAGGTAAGCTAGTTAAGAAAGAGAACGGAAAATACATTCCGCCTAGCCACGCAAAATCGCATATAACGAAATAAATTAGAAGTTAGGAATTAGGAGTTAGGAGTTAAAAGACAAGAGCTCCTTTCTCCTTTTGGCTAAATAAAATTTTTGAAGGGAGTAAAATTTTTACAATGGCACATCATGAAGTAACACCTGAAGAAATCGCAATGCTTGAAGAAATGGTCAAAAAGGCCAGAGTTGCCGCTGACGTCATCGCGACATACGATCAGGAAAGAGTAGACCGTCTTTGCAGAGCTATCTGCGCCGCTCTTTACCCGTTAAAAGTTTGGGGCAAAATTTGCGACGAAGCCGTTGATGAAACAAGACTCGGCGACAAAGTTACAAAACGCAACAAACGCAACAAACTTAAATTAATCCTTCGCGACTGTTTACGTCAGAAGAGCGTCGGCATCATCGAGTCAGACCCTGTAAAAGGTCTTGTGAAATACGCAAAGCCCGTCGGAGTCATTGCAACACTCGTCCCGACAACTAACCCTTGCGTAACTCCTGCCGGTCAGGCTATCTATGCCGTTAAAGCCCGCGACGTTCTTATCTGCTCACCACACCCAAGAGCGAAGAAAATCACAACAAAGACCGTCAACATGATTCGCGATGTTTTAGTCCGTGAAGGCGCACCTGCGGATATTATTCAGGTAATCGAAGAGCCGAGCATCACTCTCACTCAGGAATTAATGAAGATGGTTGACCTCGTCATCGCTACGGGCGGCCGTCCTATGGTTAAGTCAGCTTACTCAGCAGGCGTTCCGGCTTACGGTTCAGGCGCAGGAAACTCAACAGTAATCGTTGATAACACCGCCAACACCAAAGAACGCGCTTATGAAGCCGCAATGAACACAAGAATTTCAAAATGCGCTGACTTCGGCTCAGGCTGTTCATGCGACGGTAACTTAATCGTTCACGAGTCAGTTTATGACAATTTCGTTGAAGGTCTCGTAAAAGAGGGTGCTTATATCCCGACATGGGAAGAGGCCGAGAAAATTAAGAAAGTTATGTGGGACGAAACAGGCCACAGACTTCCCGACACAGTCGCAATTTCAGCTCAGGCTCTTGCAAAAGCAGCTGGCTTTGAAATCCCTGCAGACCGTAAATTCATCGCTGTTCCTAATAATGGACAAAAAGAGGGCTTCACGATCAACAACGCTGAAGACATTAAGAAGTGCATCGGCAAAGAACATTTCTTCTCAACAGAGAAATTAACGACCCTCTTAACGCTCTTCAAATACGGCGGCGAGTTCCAGACAGCACTCGACATCATGCTCACGATTTTCGACAAGTCAGGCGGAAAAGGACACTCCTGCGGACTTTACTCATTCGATGACGATCATATTCATCGTCTTGGAATGTGCGCACCTGTTTCACGCTGCATGATTCGCCAGCCTAACAACCGCGGCAACGCCGGAAGTGCAACAAACGGAATGCCTCCTACCAACTCAATGGGCTGCGGCACATGGGGCGGAAACATCGTCAGCGAAAACATCACCCTTAAGCACTACATGAACACAACATGGGTAGCGCGTCCTATTCTTGAAGATATGCCTTCACTTCAGGCTCTGTTCGGCGAGTTCTACGAAGAAGGAATGGACGAAGAATAGAATTTGAATTTTTCGCAGACTCCGTGCAAAAGCGGGGTCTGTTTTTTTATAATGCCCGTCGTAAATCTTGAAAAAATTTATATAAAAAGTTCACAAAAAATCGTTAATTTTGCGTTATACTATCTAAATATTTTTTATGAGGTGTGATGATTTTTTAGAATGAGAAGAGAAGATGAATATAAATGCTGACGCTTGACAAAGTTTATCACGCAGCTTACATACTTAGAGAATGTGCAAGGAGAACAGATTTAATTGCTGCGCCTCTGCTCAGTGAGACGCATAATTTATATCTCAAAACAGAAAATTTACAAGTTACAGGGAGCTTCAAGTTACGCGGAGCTTATTATAAAATTTCGCAGCTTTCTGACGAGGAAAAATCTCACGGCATAGTGGCATGTTCAGCGGGTAATCATGCTCAAGGTGTAGCTATGGCGGCAAGCCGTAAGGGCATTAAATCAACGATCTGTATGCCTGACAGTGCGCCGGTTATGAAGGTTGAAAACACCCGCCGTCTTGGAGCTAATATTGAGCTTGTAAAAGGTGCTTATGATGACGCCCACGATAGAGCTGTAGAAATCGCTGACGAACAAGGCGCGACGTTTATTCACCCTTATGATGACGATTTTGTAATCGCAGGGCAGGCTACTATAGGACTTGAAATTTTAGATCAGCTTGAAGACGTTGAGGCAATTATTGTTCCGATCGGCGGCGGTGGCTTAATTTCAGGAGTTGCTTTTGCCGCGAAATCTCTTAAGCCCAATATAAAAGTCTACGGTGTTCAAGCAGCTGGCGCGCCTTCTATGTATAACTCTTTTAAGAATAATAAGCGAGAAGTTTTAGATAGCGTCTCTACATTCGCGGATGGAATAGCGGTTAAAAATCCCGGCGAAAATACGTTCGAGATAATTTCAAAATATGTTGATGATATTGTCTGTGTTTCAGAAGACGAAATCGCGGCGGCTATATTAGCTTTAATCGAGAAGCAGAAATTAATCGCTGAAGGCGCGGGAGCTGTCCCTGTTGCTGCTGCAATGTTCCATAAACTGCCGATTGAGAATAAAAAAACAGTCTGCGTAGTTTCCGGCGGCAATATTGATGTTAATATTCTTTCACGAGTAATAACTCGCGGCCTTATGATGACAGGGCGAAATGTCAATTTAACTATTGAACTTGTCGACAAGCCCGGCCAGCTTCAGCAAGTTTCTGAAATAATCGCCCGATGCGGCGCAAATGTTGTTTCGGTCTACTATGATCACGGCGACACTAACATGGCCATAAACTCCTGCTTCTTAAAATTAGCTCTCGAAACGCGGGACAGCGAACAAATTGAAGCTATCAGACGTGAACTTGCCAGCGAGGGTTTTAGAGTTGTAACGGAAAGAGTTTAGTATTTTAAGAGTTTTAAGAAAGGAGAGGACAGAATGAAAATAACGAAAAAAATTTTTGCGGGATTTATATTTACGCTAATTTTTACAAATATTTTGCACGCTGCTAACGCTAAATGGGAGACATTAGTTTTTTCTGAAGATATTAATATGAGCTTTATGGAGCTTGATAGATATTGTATGCTTCACGATGTTTCTGTTGCTGATGTTCTATGGGCAAACAGCCTTGAAAATTCTGCAGATATTAAGGCCGGAACCTCTATTTATCTTCCGAATAATCAAGCCGATTTATTAGCGATATGGCAAAATCAGGGAGCTTGGAAACCTACGGCTTTAGTTCCCGTAACGAGTGCCGCAGCCGCAAATAAAATCGCTGTCGAACACGAAAAGAAAGTCGAGGCAAAAAAAGAAAAAATAAATTCTCAAGCTCCAGCAGCTCCGCATATTTCAGGCCACGTTACGCCCTTGGAAGAAAATTTATTTGACCCTAAAGAAAGCGCGGAAATTCAAACAAAATTAAAAGAGTTAATGACTGAAAGCTCACAGACAAAAGTTACGGAAGCTCCTGCCCATAAGCCTCAAGCTGTAAAAGCTGAAATTAAAAGCGAGACGGCAAAAGTTAATCCTAAATTCCCTGAAATAATTACAGATATGAAAGTTTCGCCTTCTAACAATGCTAATAAAACTGAAAGGCCGGAAGACGCTATAGCAAAAATGGCCAAGCCCGATAAAAATTTAATGGAAACGCCTAAAAAATCAGCGGCAAATTCAAACACTGACCCTTTAATAGTTTTTTCACCGAATGGCGATTCGGCTCACGGACCTATGAGATTATTAATAGTCGGCGACAAAGTTGAAGTCGTAAGGATACCAGAGAATGCCGCGCCTAAAAAGCCGAGCGTTGCTGATTTAGACCATGTCTTTGGAACGACGCCGGGCTATTTATCTTATAATTTTGATGATTTACCTAAGAGCAATAATTACACGATTAATTTAAGAAATTTAGGCGGAAAAATGATGTGGCCCGTTGACGGTAAAGTCTCGTCATTTTTTGGAATGAGAGGCAGCCGCAAGCATGAAGGAATTGATATTCCAATGCCGGAAGGAACGCCGATTAGAGCAGCTAAAAACGGCGTAGTAGCCCGCACCGGCAATAATTCAACGATGGGATTTCGAGGGTACGGGAATTTTATTTTAGTTGATCACGGCGGCGGCCTTCAAAGTTTTTATGCTCATTGCTCAAAAGTCGGAGTATCTCAAGGACAAAGAATTATGCAAGGCCAAGTTATAGGCTATGTCGGCTCAACAGGACGCTCAACAGCTAACCACCTGCATTTTGAAGTTAGAGTGAATAACGCGAAAGTCGATCCTATTCCGTATTTAGGAGGAAACACTCATTTAGCTTCTAATAATAAGAAAAAATAATAGAGGTGTTTATCATGAGTGAAATGGTAACGAAAAATGAGCTTGATATTCACTTAAAGGGCATTGATGATCGAATTAGCTTTAATGAGCATATTACGGATATAAGAATTTCAGCGATTAAAGACGCTATTGACAGTCATCTTGCCGAAACTAGAGCATTAATCGAAAAAAATGCTGCGGAAATGAGAGGAGACGTTGAACAACTGCGCGCCGATTTTAATGATTTAAGAGGCGATGTCAAAGCTCTCAGTGCCAAAGTCGATTCTATTCAAGTAAAATTCGGCTGGTATTTAGCACTGTTCACAGTATTAATATTTTTAGCTCAGAAATTTTTTAATTAAAAAAGGAGAATTTTAACTTTGAATTTTCAAGAAATTTATTTTAGGCTCGAAAACTTTTGGAGCCGTCAGGGCTGTGTAGTTCAGCAGCCTTATGATATTGAAGTCGGTGCAGGAACAATGAACCCTGCTACAGCTTTGCGAGTTCTTGGCCCTGAACCTTGGCGGGTTGCTTACGTTGAACCCTCTCGAAGGCCGTCAGACGGTCGTTACGGCAAAAACCCGAACAGACTTCAGCATTATTATCAGTATCAAGTCATCATCAAACCTGCTCCTGCGAATATTCAGGAACTTTATATCGAAAGTTTAGCAAGTCTCGGCATTGATCCAAATGAACATGATATTAGATTCGTTGAAGATGACTGGGAAAACCCGTCAACAGGCGCGTGGGGATTAGGCTGGGAAGTTTGGCTTGACGGAATGGAAATCACTCAATTTACATATTTCCAGCAGCTTGGCGGCCTCGATATGGAAAACGTACCTTCTGAATTAACATACGGCATCGAAAGAATAGCTATGTATGTTCAGAAAGTCGATAATGTTTACGATTTAGAATGGTCCGGCAATGTAAAATACGGCGATGTTCATTTACAGGGCGAAATTGAACACTCTCATTATAATTTTGAAATCGCTGATACTGAAATGTTATTCCAGCTTTTCCAGATGTATGAAGCCGAAGCCGGAAGAATTTTAGATAAAGGCTTTGTTTTACCGGCCTACGATTATGTTCTGAAGAGTTCGCACACGTTTAATTTATTAGACGCCCGAAACGCAATCAGCGTAACAGAAAGAACAGGTTATATTTCGAGAGTTAGAGCCTTAGCCTGCCGCTGCGCCGCCGCATATCGTGAACAACGCGAAAAAATGGGCTTCCCGTTAATGGAAAAATTTGAAAACTCAACTGGAAATTATTTTGAGGAGTAATCTACAACATGGCAATCAAAAATATTTTGCTTGAAATCGGCACAGAAGAAATCCCTTCACGATTCATTCCTGACGCTCTCGAAACGTTAAAGAAAAACGCTGAAACTTCTTTAGCCGCAAATAGAATAGAATTTAAGGACGCTAAAACTTACGCAACGCCGCGCAGACTTGTTTTATTAATCACGAACGCAAGCGATGCTCAGACTGAAATCATCGAAATGTTAAAAGGCCCTCCAGTCTCTACAGCTTTCGACAGAAACGGTGAGCCTACAAGAGCCGCTGAAGGTTTTGCAAAAGGCAAAGGCATTAAAGTTGAAGACTTAAAAGAAATTGAAGTAAGCGGAGTGAAATATATTGCCGCTGAAATCAGACAGGAAAGCAAACAAACTCTCGATGTTCTTCCCGAAATTTTGAAAAATTTAATTGCAAGCTTAACTTTTCCAAAGAGCATGTATTGGGATAACTCAGGCGTCAGGTTTGCCCGTCCTATTCGCTGGATAGTTGCGCTTGCTGACGAAAAAGTAATCCCGTTTAAGTTCGGAAACGTCGAGTCTGGACGCAAGACGAGCGGTCATAGATTTATGGGCAGAAAAGTTATCGAAGTTTCAAACGCCTCTGAATTTCTTGATGTTCTTTATGATAATAATGTAATTTTAGACCAAGAAAAACGGCTTCAGAAAATGAAATCAGCGATCGCTAATCTTCAGCAAGAATTTGACGGAAATTACGAAGTCGAAATGGATCCGAAGATTTTAGAGGAAAATTTATATTTAGTTGAATATCCTGTGCCTTTCGTCGGGAGTTTTGATAAACGTTACCTTGAAATTCCCGAAGAAGTTTTGACGACTTCAATGAAAAAAAATCAGAAATATTTAGCCGTCCGCAATAAAGATAAAGGCGGAAAGTTAGCTAATTATTTTGTCGGAGTCAGCAACAACAGAGTTCCAAACGTCAATATAATTCGCGAAGGCAATGAAAGAGTTTTGCGTGCAAGGCTTGAAGACGCCGCTTTCTTCTGGGACGAAGATAGAAAAATTCCTTTAACGTCTTATGTCGAGAGATTAAAGAGCGTAACTTATCAGGAAAAATTGGGAAGCATTTATGATAAAGTCATGCTGACGCGAAAATTAGCGTTATGGCTTTGCGATAAATACGGCATGAATGATATTGCCTCGCTTGTTGACAGAGCGGCGTATCTTTCAAAGGCTGACTTAGTTACAAGCATGGTCTTTGAGTTTACGGACTTGCAGGGAGTTATGGGACGTGAATACGCTAAGGCCGCAGCCGAAGACCCGCGAGTAGCTTTGGCACTTTATGAGCAGTATTTGCCGCAAAACGCAGCAGATAAAACTCCGACTGACGACGTAGGCGCAATTTTAGGAATTGCTGAACGTATCCATATTATTACGGCTTGCCATAAAGTCGGACTTGAACCTACAGGTTCTCAAGACCCTTACGCTCTCAGACGTGCGGCTCGTTGTATCAACGAAATTTTATTCGCAAGGAAATATAATTTCGACATTACAGAAGCCGTCAAAAAATCCTGCGAGATTAACGAAATCGACGAAGCAACGCAGACTAAAATTTTAGAATTTATCAAGCAGCGTCTTCACGTTCAGCTTAAAGAACGCGGCTTTGAACATGAGCTTGCAGCTCTGGGAATCAGCGTGGCAGGTAATGTCCCCTATCAGGCATTAAAATTCATTGAGACAATGAACGGCGTTAAAGCTGATGAATGGTTTACGGCTCTCGTGAGTTCAGCGGTTAGAGTTAAAAATATTCTTCGCAAGAATGAAAAAGAAATTACCGTCGTAGCTCCCGATGAGGCATTAATGAATGTTGAAGCTGAAAAGAATTTATATCATGAAGTTTCGAGACTTGAAGCTCCCGTTAAAAAAGCCCTTGAGGCTTACGATTGGGAAGGCATTGCGAAAATGCTCGCGGAGTTGTCGCCTGTCGTCGCAAAATTCTTTGATGACGTTATGGTCATGGTCAAAGACGAAAAAGTCAGAGCTAACCGTTTGGCTTTGCTTGATGAGTGCAATAAACTTTTCGCAGAAGTCGGAGATTTAAGCGTTTTATCTTGAAATAAGTGATTAACAAACAAAAAAATTTCCCCGAAGCCATAAAGGCTACGGGGATTTTATTTTTATAAATAATTTTATTCTAAAATATTTTCAAGCTTCTGTTCCGTAATATTATGTTTCTCAGCATAACCCGTAAGAATTAACGTCAAAGCACCGTCGCCGGTAACGTTGCAGGCAGTTCCGAATGAATCCTGAAGAGCGAAAATCGTAAGCATTAAAGCTGTTCCTGCCTCATTAAATCCTAAAACTCCCGTAATCAATCCTAACGAAGCCATTACAGTACCGCCGGGGACTCCGGGCGCACCGATAGCGAAAATTCCGAGCAATAAGCAGAATAAAATCATATTACCGACAGTCGGATAAACTCCGTAAAGAATTTTTGAGACAGCCATAACGAAAAATGTTTCAGTCATTACAGAGCCGCAAAGGTGAATATTAGCAAACAACGGAATTCCAAAATTTACCATGTCATCACGGAGAGTCGGCTCTGATTTTCTTGCGCATTCGAGAGCAACTGAAAGGGTCGCCGCGCTTGACATTGTTCCGACAGCAGTCATGTAAGCAGGTCCGTAATTTTTAATAATATTAAAAGGATTTCTCCCTGAGTAAACTCCGGCAATAAAATATAATAATGCCATCCAGATATAATGTCCGGCCATGACGAGCAAAATTATCATTAAGAACACCGGGAACTGTTTTGTGATCGAGCCTTCGTAAGCAAGTCCGCAGAATGTAGTTCCGATTAAAAACGGAAGAACAGGAATTAAAAATCTCGTTACTATGCTTAAAACAATTTTCTGAAATTCCTCAAGAAGATTTATAAAATATTTGCTTCTGTTCCATGCTGCCGCAAGTCCGACTGTTACTGACAAGAATAACGCCGACATTACGGGCATAATCTGCGGAATTGAAAGTTTGAATAAAACTTCTGGCAGTTCTTTCAAGCCCTCAACTTCAGAAACTATATTCATGAAAGGCAATATCGAATAGCCGGCAGCCGTTGCCGCAAAAGCCGCTCCGATTGAAGAAACGTAAGCAAGAATCAAAGCTAAAATTAACATCCTTGAAGCGTTACTTCCGAGTCTTGTGATTGAAGGCGCAACGAAACCGATTATAATCAACGGCACGCAGAAGTTAATGAATTGCCCTGAAATAAATCGAATCGTTACGATGATGTTTAACAAAGCGTTGCAAATTGCGGAGCCTTCCATTGAGGCGAGGCCAAGCCCTACAACGATGCCAAGCACTAACGCCACTATTAATTTGAACGGCAGGCTTGACGTAAAACCTTTTTCACTCATAAAATTCACCCTCATTAGTTTAATTAGGAATTAGGAGTGAGGAGTTAGGAACTTTTGTCTACCTTACAATAACATCAGTTTCTAATGCAAATTTAAGTTCTTGCATGGTAGAGTAACCTTTTACATTAGAATCCCTTGAAATTCTCTTAGCTTCTGCCATAGCCTCGAGAAGATCATCACTGTATCTCGATACGTTGATAGCCGTATGAAAAATAGCAGTTTTTTTAGCGGCAACGGTTGTCATTTTGCTACCTCATAAAAATTATAAGCATGAATCAACATCGATTTTGTCAATCATGACGTTCAAAATTTCTTTGTCCGTCTCTTTCATGCCGATCTTGCCAATATAACCCATGTTTTTAATCGTCTTTTCGACGTCATCTTCAACGAAGCCTTCACCGCCGCGAAATTCTTTATAACTCATACTCATATAGTGAGCGAGTAACGCCGCATGAACTGACGAAGCTATTTTTGCTGCGCAGCTCGGTTTAGCTCCATCACAAACTATTCCGCCGACGTTGGCTAAAGTGTTCGTGATTGTTGCGCCGACGCTTTCATAATCTCCTCCGGCCATGTAAGTTATCGCAGCTCCAGCCCCCGAAGCGGCACTGACAGCTCCGCAAAACGCAGAAAGAGAGCCTATATAGTGCTTGATATAAACAGAAACTAAATTGCTGACGGCTAAGGCTCGATAGAGTTTCTCGCGTGATAAATGCCATTCGTCAGCGTATTCAATCACGGGCAAAGTTACAGTGATCCCCTGATTGCCGCTTCCTGAATTAATTACAACAGGCAAAGGACAGCCGCTCATTCTTGCATCAGAACCGGCGGCGGCGCGGGCACAAGCTCTCGAACGAACATCGCTGCCCCAGCTTTCAAGCATAGTCTTGCCGACTCTTGCTCCCCATTTGTTGTCGAGGCCTTCCTGAGAAATTTTCGAGTTACATTCAATTTGACGTTCAAAAATTTCTCTAACGTCATCAACGTTTAACTCGTTCGCAAATTCTAAAACGCCGCGCAAAGTCATTAAATTTCTGTCAGCTTTTGAAGTTTTAATTTCAGATTTATTTTCTTTCGGAGCGTTTTCAAAAATAATTTTGCCGTCTAAAGTTATTCGCGTTATATCGGTGTGATGATTTTCGATTCTCACGCTCGATTTATGTTTTTCGGCTTCAGCTACGACTTCGATAAAAAGATTCGGGACATTCTCAGCAAGCGTAACATCGCAGATTTTTTCGCGGACTAATTTTTTAGTCTTTTCGCGAGCTTCGTCTGTAGTCCCGGCGATTACTTCAAGTTCTTTTGAAGCGTCTCCGCCGACAGCTCCTAAAATCGCGGCAACTTCGATTCCTTTTTGATTGCCTGAGTTCGGAACGATAACGCCTTTGACGTTTTTAATAATGTTGCCTGAGCATGACACGTGCATTTTTTCAGGCATTAGGCCAAGAGCTTCACGAGCCTTCGCAGCAGCATAAGCTATTGCTATAGGTTCAGTGCAGCCCATGGCCGGAACAAGTTCTTCACGCAAAATTGCTAAATAATTGTCGTAAAGTTCTCTTTCCATTTTATTTTTCAAGAACATGCGCACAGCGATGACAAAGTCCTTCTTCGTTCGGGTGTTCGTCATATTTCCAGCAGCGCGGACATTTTGAACCAGGCGCGAAACCTCCGGCGATTTCAAAACCTGTTTCAGAGTCGCTGAAAGTTTTTTCGAGCGTCAAAGAATCGACAAATTCAAATTTCGACACGATGACAATATCAGCTAATTCTTCAGGCGTGAATGCGACGGCTAATTTCTCAAGCTCTTTTGATTTTTTTACTTGGACGTGAGCTTCAAGAGATGTTCCGATTGTTTTTTCTGCTCTCATTGTTTCAAGCATACGGCTGACCGCGCCTTTGAGATTTTCAGCTTCGCTCCAGAGACTATTTAACTCGTCATTGAGTTTTGATTTATCTTGAGTCGGAAAGTCAGAAAGGAAAACACTTTCAGGTAAGCTTGAGTCGGTCGTTCGCATTTCCTGCCAAATTTCTTCGGCTGTGAAACTTAACAAAGGTGCTAACATTCGAGTCAAACACGAAAGGATTTCCCACATTGCTGTCTGCGCGCTACGGCGAGTTAAAGAATTTTTATTTTCGACGTAGAGTCTATCTTTGCTTATATCAAGATAAAACGCGCTAAGTTCATTAACGCAGAACGAATGAATTAATGAAACAGGCACATGAAATTCGTATTCTTCAAAGGCGTTATAAACTTTGTCGATGATTCTGTGAAGTCTGTCAAGAATCCATTTATCCATCGAAAGCAAATCTTCATATTTAATCGCGTTCGTTTTCGGGTCAAAGTCATGAAGATTTCCGAGCAAAAATCTCGCCGTGTTTCTGATTCTTCTGTAAGTTTCAGAAAGAGTCCTGAGAATTTGAGTCGAAATTCTGACGTCGTTTCGATAATCAGTCGACGCTGCCCAAAGTCTTAAAATATCCGCGCCGAACTCGTTAATGACTTCTTGCGGTGCCGTAGTATTGCCGAGCGACTTTGACATTTTTCGGCCTTCTCCGTCAAGCGTGAAGCCGTGAGTCAAAACTTGCTTATAAGGTGCTTGGCCTTTAATCGCAACAGCCGTTAGTAATGACGACTGAAACCAGCCTCGATGCTGATCGCTGCCCTCAAGATACATATCAGCGGGCCATGAGAGTCCGAATCTTTCATTAAGAACTGAAATATGAGAAACTCCAGAATCAAACCAGACGTCTAAGATATTGCTGTCTTTTTCGACGTTGTGAGAGCCGCAATGATCGCAGCAGGCTTTTTCGCCGAATAAATTTTCAAGACTCTCGCGCCACCAAATTGAAGTTCCGTCCGGCGAGTCCTTGACTTTCTCGGCTAAAGTTCTAATTCTGTCGGGCGTAAGAGTAAAAGCTCCGCAGTCTTTGCAGTGAATAGCAGGAACAGGGACGCCCCAAACTCTTTGACGGCTTATGCACCAGTCTGAACGAGAGCTGACCATGTTAAAAATTCTGTCATGACCCCATTCAGGGATCCATTTAATTTCGTTGTCGATCTTGTTTAAGGCTTCGTCTTTGAATTTCGCGACGTTTATAAACCATTGGTCAGTTGCTCTGAATATTACGGGCTTTTTGCATCGCCAGCAGTGAGGATAGCTGTGTGAAATTTTGCCAAGTCCAAGCAAGCGGCCTTTCTCTTTGATTAATTCGAGAGCTTTTTTGCCGCCTTCGTCTAAAGACATTCCGCCGACGATTTTCATATCTTTCTCGAATTTTCCAGCGTGGTCAACAGAGCTGTAAACTTTTAAGCCGTAGCGAACGCCTGTTTCATAGTCTTCGACACCGTGCCCGGGCGACGTATGGACGCAGCCTGTACCTGTTTCAAGTTCGACGTAATCGGCAAGAACGACTAATAATTCATGCTCGTAGAACGGGTGAAGGGGTTTTAAGTTCTCAAGCTCCGCGCCTTTGACAGTTTTGAAAGCCTCGCCGAAATCAATTCCAGTATTTTTTGAAACTGAATCTTTTAATGCCTCGGCGAAAATATAAACTTTATCTCCGACTTCATAAAATCCGTAATCATATCTCGGGTGAACAGCAACGGCAGCACTTGACGGCAATGTCCATGGAGTTGTTGTCCAAATTACAATGTGAACATTTTTGCCTTCAAGTTCAGGAAATTTTTTTGCGGCTTCCGGCATCGGGTAAGCAACGTAAACCGACGGAGAGTCCTCGTCCCAGTATTCAATTTCTCCGGCAGCTAAAGCCGTCTGACAGTCTGTGCACCAGTAAACGGGTTTTAAGCCTCTATAAATTAATCCTTTCTCGACCATGTCAGCGAACGCATGAAGCTCTAAATGTTCAAATTTAGGGTCAAGAGTTATATAAGGATTGTCCCATTCGCCAAGAACTCCAAGTCTCTTAAATTCTTCTCTCTGAACATCGAGATAATGAAGTGCAGTTTCTTTGCATTTTTTGCGAAGTTCAACTGGGTCAACGCCCGTTCCATGCTTAGAGAGTCCGCCGTCTTTCAAAGCGCGTAACTCAATAGGCAGTCCATGAGTATCCCAGCCCGGTACATAAGGAGTGTAGCGGCCTGTCATTGTCTTTGACTTAATGATAAAGTCTTTAAGGATTTTATTAAACGCTGTTCCGATGTGAATATCGCCGTTCGCGTAGGGCGGGCCATCATGAAGTTCAAAATGTTCTTGAGCGTCTTTGCGGGCGTTTAATGCTTTGTGATAAATATCATGAGAATGCCAAAATTCTAAAAATCCCGGCTCACGTTTAGCTAAATTCGCGCGCATTGGGAAATTGGTTACGGGTAAGTTCAAAGTATCTTTATAATCTTTTGCTTCCATTAAAAATTTTTCGCCTCCTGAAAATTAAAAAACATTCAAGAGATAATAGCACAAAAGAAGCAAGTAGGAGTTAGGAAATAGGAATTAGGAATTTTTTAATAAAAATTATTTTCCGTCTTGAAAATTTGTCATAAATTCAAGCTCTTGTTTCGGCGTTCCATATTTTTCTTTTGCATCAGCGAAAGCCTTAATCATGAAAGCCATGTTTCGCGCTAAATTTCTCATAGTTTGGAGACCTTCTAAATCTTTTCTAACATCTTCAGCGGTGAAGCCGTGAACCATATTCCAATAAGTTGACGCCGCAACAGGCATCGCACTAATCGTGAAATATTTATTGAGGACATCAAACGAAGCAGTATTGCCTCCGCGACGACAAGTAACGACGGACGCACCGACCTTCAAGTGTTTTGAGAAAGGCGTGCTGAAAAATAATCGATCTAAGAAAGATATTATCGTGCCGTTCGGTGAAGAATAATAAACAGGCGCACCTACAACAAGACCGTCAGCAGCTTCAAACTTCGGAGCGACTTCGTTCACTAAGTCATCGAAAACACATTTACCTTTTTTCTGACAGCTCATACAGGCTACGCAACCTCTTATAGCTTTGTTGCCGACGTGAATTAATTCTGTTTCGACGCCCTCTTCGTTGAAAGTTTTAATCATTTCGTTAAGAGCTTCCGCCGTGCAGCCTTTAGCGTTAGGACTGCCGTTTAATAAAAGAACTTTTGACATTTTAATTTATAACTCCTGATTTAATTTCAATTTTGCGTTATTTTCCTCAATTAATTTTTGAACAATATTTTGAACTTCGGCGAGAGTTACTGAAGGTTTAGAGGCTTTACTTTCTGATTTTCTGAAAAACGCTAACACAGTAGCTACTAACGTTAGCCAGGCGAATCCCGCAGCTAACACGGTCAGAATAAGAATGAGACGCCTCTCACTTTTTTCTCCGATTCTTTCAACGCGAGTTTCGAGTCGCCCCATTCGATTTTCAAAATCGTTCATGCGATCTTCAAGTTCAGCAAACGCCCTTGAGGCGAAAAGCAAAATTAAAAATATAACCGCAAAAATTTTTTTCATGTTTCTCACCTCGATATAAAAATTCCCCGAAGCTATAAAAACTTCGAGGAAAATTTTATCTTATTTTTTCAGAGTAAAAATTAAATGTTAGCTCCGAATTTTACATTTTCATAATCGTCGCTATTCGTGAGTAACAAAACGACCGTGTCAGGGTGTCCAGCAGCTTTGATTTTTTCGCGGTTGAACTTCATGAGCTTCTGACCCTTTTTGACTTTGTCGCCTTCTTTGACGAAATCTTCAAAGCCGTCGCCTTTCATTTCAA
>JAFVEW010000162.1 GCA_017475805.1 Synergistaceae bacterium
AATTCCGCCGCCTGCATGAATAACAGGATTCTTCGCTTCGATTAACTTTTTCGCGATAGCCTTCGCCGCTTCAGGATCGAGAGCGGGTTTCATTGTAATATGGCTGTCGTTGTAAGTGCGTGCAAATAAATCTTCTTCAATTTCGCGTGACCAAATATCCATCGGCATGTCGATTAAGACCGGGCCGGGACGTCCTGACTCAGCAAGTCTGAAAGCCTTATCTAAAATATCCGGCAATGCTTCAGGATCGTCGACTCTCCAGCAGCGTTTGCAGACAGGCTCAAGAAGTCTGTATTGAGTTGCATCGCCGTGCATGTTGACTTCCTGATGAGGGTGTTTGCCGTAATAATAACTCGGAACGTCGCCCGCGAAAACGACCATAGGGATCGAGTCGAAAGCCGCGTTGGCTACACCCGTTAAAACGTTCGTGATTCCAGGACCTAAGTGGCACATTACGACGGACGCTTTGTGAGTTACACGCGCATAACCGTCGGCTGCGGTCGAGGCTACTGCTTCATGACGGTTTGAAATATACTTAATTTTCTTGCTGCGTGAAAGAGCGTCAAGCATTCCAATAACAGTATGGCCACAAAGACCGAAGATATAACGAACGTCTCTGCGTTCAAGATAATCGACTATGAGGTCAGCTACAAGTTTTTTGCTCATACGGAATAATACCTCCTTAGAAAAATAAATAGCCGTGAAAAATTTTTGTGAACTTTAATTTGGATAGCCATAAAATAATATAATTTCTCGTTTTCGTCAACGATTATAATACTTAGCTTGAAACTAAACTAAAAATTTATGTGCTAATGATATAATAACTAAAAATTAAATTAAAATTCAAAAATAAAATCATTTTTATTACTACATTTATTACTACAAAATCTTAAAATTTTTTAGTCTTTATCTATTTTCATAAAGTTATAGCTTTTAATTTTTGAATCGTTTTCAAAATCGCACGTAAAAAAATTTTTAGTGTAAAATATTCCGCGTTATCCAATAATTATTAAAATTAAATCGCAAGGTGGGTTAAGAAAATTAAATGTCAGCAAGAGAACTCTGGCCTTCAGAGAAAATTTCTCCCGAAGAACTTTTGAAAATGGCTCGTGAAGCTGCAGACAGAGCTTACGTTCCTTATTCACGCTTTCATGTCGGTGCGGCTCTTTTATTTGAAGACGGCGAAGTCATTAAGGCTTGCAACGTTGAAAATGCTTCTTACGGAATAACAATCTGCGCTGAACGTGCAGGGATTGTCATCATGATTTCACAGGGCAAAAAAAATCCGCTTGCCATTGCCGTAGCCGGTTCTCATGAAGACAGCGATGACTATTTTACTATCGCTTGCCCTCCGTGCGGAGCTTGTCGTCAGGCACTAATGGAATTTAATAAGGATATGCTCGTCGTAATGGCCGCAAAAGACGGCGCAAGAGTCTATGAACTCAAAAAATTATTGCCGCATTCTTTCACGCTTGACCCTGATTATTAAATAATAAAATATGAAATTCGGAACTGTCGCTTTAATTGGACGTCCTAATGTAGGTAAATCTTCATTAATAAACGCGCTATTGAAAACTCAAGCCGTTATAATTTCGCCCAAGCCGCAGACAACAAGAAATTCTATACGCTGCATTTACAACGACGAAAATTCTCAAATAATTTTTACAGATACTCCGGGACTTTATAAAGTTAAAAATTCTAAAGATAAGCTCGGAATTTTTTTGAATGATGAAATTTTAAGTTCTGTTGAAAATTCTGATGTTATTCTTTGGCTTGTCGATGCTGCGGCGAAAAAATTAGAACAAGATGATTATGAAGTCGCTGAAATTTTGCCGCCGAAAATCCCTGTTATCTTGATTGCGAATAAATCTGACAAAGCTGACCCTTCGCGAGTTTTTAAGCTCTATGAAAACTTACATAAATTTGAAAATAAAATCGCCGTCTCTGCAAAATTAAATCGCGGACTCGAAAATTTAATAGAAATATTATTGCCTTTGATTCCTGAAGGCGAGGCTTTATATGACCCTGAAATTTTGATGGACACGATGGAAAAATTTATGGCTTCAGAGATAATCCGCGAAAAAATTTTAATGTTATTGCGCGACGAAATCCCGCATTGTGTAGCAGTTGAGATTGACGAATATAAAAGCCCTGATGAATTTCCTGAAAGCCCGAACGGAAAGCCGCGAAAAAAATTATATATTCGAGCGTCTTTAATTACAGAAACAGAAGGACAGAAAAAAATTTTAATCGGCTCAAAAGGCGAAATGATAAAGAAAATCGGAGCAATGTCGCGGAAAAGTCTTGAAGATGCTACAGGCTTTGGAGTTTTTTTAGATTTATGGGTTAAAGTCGTGCCGGGCTGGCGGAAAAATCAAACGGCTCTAAAAAGACTCGGCTATTCCTAAATAAAATTTATAATTCCTGTGATAAAATAGGGACAACATTGAGGGGAGTTGTTCCCTATAGTAAAGCAATAAAACTCCGGCTTAACCGAAGAACCTATCCCACAGCTGTACAGCTACAAGGATAAAATTCATCAGCCAAGCGAGGACAGTTAGGAAGATGCGGATCACCTCCCACACTGTCCTTTTTTGGTGCTTGTGACTCTTCTTAGCCAATTCATTCACCTACTTATCTACAGGCGGAATCCCCGCGCAGGTTCCCTGTCATCACCTACCGGCCCCTCGTGAGAAAATTATATCAAAGCAAAAAATAAAATCTCCCTCTGAATTTTTTATATTCTCAGAAGGAGATTTTTTGAGAAAGAGAGTTTTGACTGCAAAAACGAAAGTTAGTGTCGTGATCTGAAAAAGTCGTCAATGCTTTCAAGAACATCTTTTGGTAACATTGTTTTCAATAAATATTTTTCAGGCTTAAATCTTAAAACTTCCATAATGCTTCGCTTATCGCACTTAGCTGTCAAGAACATTACAGGAATATTCGACGTGTTAGGGTCAGAACGAATCATTTCTAAAACTTTCGGCCCGTTTACGACTGGCATTTCAAAATCAAGCAAAATTAAATCTACTTTATTTTTCGCCAAAATCGTAATAGCGTTCATGCCTGAGTTCGCAACTAAAATTTTATAATGCGTCGCTAAAAGATTCTTCATTGAACGCAAAGCCGTAGCATCGTCGTCAACAATTAAAATGCTCTTAAACTCTTTCAGCTTGTCAACAGCCTCGCCTTCTTTTTGAAGACGCTTGATTAACTCGCCTAAATCAACAGGGCGCGTGTAAAGTTCCGCAACATAGTCAGCCTTCTTGCCGATAACGGTGTCGAGTTCTTCCTGAGTTCCGATGACGAAAAATCTAATGCCGCGATCCTCGACTAAGTCTTTAATGTAGCCGAGAACGTCAATCATTAAGTTATCTTCGCCCTGAAGATAAAGAATGAAAATTCGCGGAATATCTTTCTTCTCGCCTTCTTCAGCTTTTTCGCCGCCGCCCTCCTCGCCTTCAGCTTTCTCGCTTTCTTGGGTTAATAAGGCCGCGACTTCGGGATCGATTGCTTCTTCATCACTGCCGTTGTCGTCTTTTAAGAAATTTGCGATAGCCGTAACGTCGGGTTTGACGGTGAGAACTTCAAAATCCTGAGCCCTTAAGTGATTGATAATGCCTTCGGATATGAAGCTCACTTTCTCATTAATGAATAAAACCTTACTCAAAGTTCCTTCTTCCTTCCTTGAAAGTTATTATTTTTTATAGCGTTCAGAGATTAAAATTTTTTTCACTCCTACTTCCTACTTGCCTTTTTAAGATTATAGCAATTCTTCCAAACTTCCCCAGTCGGCATTAGTAACGCATTCTTTAATTTTTTCAAATTTCTCGCGTTCTGCTTCAGGGATTCTGAATTTCTTTGCTTCCTCCATCATCTTGTCAATGTTATCAAGATCGAAATCAGCCGCAAAGCCTTTTATCAACGAATACATCTCGTGAAGATCGTCAAGCGAAATTTCAGGCAATGACTCATCTTCTTCACCGCCGCCGAAGACTTTTGCTAAGACCGGCTTATAAGCTCTGTACTTTGCAAGCAGCTTAGGAGTCTTCTGTTCAATTTCATGAACGTCGTTATTATCGCCGCTTTCTTCGAGGTGTTTTGCGTCCGCTGAAAGGTCTAAAGCTCCGACGAGTCTTGCCGCACTCTTTAATGCGTGAACTTTGACCGTGTAATTTTTAATATCTTTCTCGCGTTCGTAATTTTCAATTTCGTCAGCTTTCTTGTCTAATGAATTATAGAAAATTTCGAGAGCTTGGACGAAAGTATCTTCTGTTCCGCAGTTCGTTACAGCCGCTTCAAAGTCGATACCCGGAATATTTTTATATTTCTCGTATTCGTCTTCTTCGGATTCAGTTTCTTCGTCTTCAAAATCTTGACTTGAATCGCTCGGTGCTGTGTAGCTTTCTGAATAGGTTACGCTGACGTCGTTTACTTTAGGCGTCGGGATATGTTCAGGAGAATCTTCGGGAATGTCCTCGCCTTTGATTATGTATTCTTTAGGCAGATACTCAAGCAAGACCTGTTCGAGTCTTACTGTGTCAATCGGCTTTGAAATATAATCGCTGAAACCCTCGTCCATGTAGAGCTGTCTCGCTCCTAAAACTGCGTTAGCCGTCAAAGCTACAACAGGCGTGTTGTAATTGATTCCGTCGGTGATTTTTTTCATAGCGTGGAAGGCTTCAATTCCGTCCATGCCGGGCATTCGGTGGTCTAAGAAAATCATGTCGTAATGATTCATTCTTATCATCTGCAGCATTTCAAGACCGCTCGATGCCGTGTCGATTTTAATTTTCGTTTTCTTGAGCAAGTTCGCGAAGACCATCAAGTTAATATCGGCGTCATCAACGACCAAAACTTTTGCCTTCGGAGCTTGGAACGACTGCATTGATTTTTTACTCTGCCTGTTCGTTGCTATCGTATAAGCTCGTTCGTAATCGCCTATAGGCTCCCACTTAATTACAACTTGAGGGACATCGAATGAGAATGTTGACCCTTTATGGAAGACGCTCTCAACTTTCAAATCTGCGCCCATGAGGTGAAGCAGTTTTTGAACGATCGAAAGGCCGAGCCCTGAACCGTCAGAGCTGAATCTTCGAGTAGCTTCAAGATGTTCAAACGGCTGGAATATAGATTCAAGGTCGTCTGATTTAATTCCGATTCCTGTATCTGCAACTGAGCAGCGGAGCATTATCTTATAGTCGTCGCTCTTCTCGTAATCAATCGAGACAGTAACGCCGCCGCGCTCGGTGTATTTAATGGCGTTGTTCAAAATGTTCAGCATTACCTGACGGATATGATATTCATCGCCCTCTAAAATTCTCGGAATTGACTTATTAACGTTCACCGTGAAAGTTAAAGATTTTTTCTTGGCCTGTTCAGCCGCGATATTAACTAAGTCGTTAATTAGCGAGCTTAAGTCATAACGCACAGGCATAATTTCCATCTTGCTGTCCTGAAGTTTCGAGAAGTCAAGAACGTCGTTAATAATTCCGAGCAAAGCTCTGCCGCTTCGTTGAATGACGCTGGCGTACTCGCGAATCTCCGGGCGGTCTTCCTCACGCAAAATCATTTCGTTCATTCCTAAAATCGAGTTCATAGGAGTACGAATTTCGTGGGACATGCTGTTAAGGAAGGAACTTTTTGCTTCGTTTGCTGTTTTTGCTTCAGTGATTGCATCGTCTAAACGCTCTTTCTGTTTTCTAAATATGTAAGTATATATCAGACAGAAAAGCGCGAGCGTAATAATTACGGACATGCCCGAGAATATTATGCTGAAGTCATGCAGACGAACGGGATTAACCGAGTCAGGGTAATTATGAGCAAAATAAATATTAAGGCCGAGAGCAAGAACTTCAAGCCCTACCATGATAATAGCGTCAGCAGTATCAAGAAGCCAAGGCGTGATAACGACAGCGAGTATAAAAAATACCGGCACACCTCCATTTATTCCGCCGTCAAGAAAGAAAAGACACGTAAGCCCGAATATAAAGCCTAAGACAATCGGTAAGGCTAATGCTCTAACACGCTTCGTTTTACCAAGTTTAACATTTATTATTGAATAAACAAGCAACACCGCCGATACTGAACAAAAAACTAAAGAAGCCCATCCTGCTTTATAATTTCCATTTATAAATTTCACTACGCCGATAATGCCCGTAGCTAAAACAGAAAAAACTTCGCAGGCAAAAACATAGAACGCTATAGCCTTTCCGCCGTCGCGGTCAGGTTCTAAAAAAAAATCTCTGAATGATTGTGTGTTCATGAGCTGAATAATATCACATTTTCATTTTTTTATTTTCATATTTTAATTTCTTAAATTTAATTTTTAATCCCGTGTTATACTTTCATTTAATTTAATTCGAGCGCATAATTTGAGCTTGAAAAAAATTTTTTCGTAAATTTTTCAGTTTTCAGATTGAAATAAAATAAAAAAAGTTAAAAATCAAAAAATAAATCTTCGGGCGAAGGAGTAACAAAAATTTGGACACTACTTACATAATAGAGGCAGAGATTGCCGTATTTCTATTAAGTTTAATTTTAAGCGTATATCTTTATCTTATTTATTCCGGGACTTCGTCAGAAAAACGGACGCTTCAGCGTTACAGTTACATGACGACGTTAGGCGGATTTATTGAGATTTTATTTTTATTCGTTACTTCGGAGCACAGTCATTTTTCGATAGAGACTCAATATGTTTTTTCGATAATCGCGCAGTGTTCGACAAGCATGGTTTTCTTTATGTTCATGCGTTACATTTCGGGCTTCGGAATTCATACGCCAGGCAAAAAGAAAATGCTCTACGCTCAGACCGTAATGCTCGGCATTTATTTTTATTTCCAAGTTGTAGGAATTTTCACCGGCTCGAACTTCACAATATCTCCTGACCGCACGGAAATTCTAAGAGGCGACATTAACGAACTTTTGAGTTTCAGTTTCGTTTTATTATGGACGCTTTGGACGTGGTTTGAGCTTTATATTTATCGCCGGGCTTTCACTAAAGGGCAGATGTGGGCGTTAGTTGTCGACATTGCCATATGCTGGTTGATCATCGCTATAAACTCAGAATTTTTCCCGGACATTCCTTTAATGTTCATAATCAACGCGGTTAATGTTTATTATTATTTCTTCCTATTAGAGACACCGGCTTATAGAGACCTTGAAGTAACTCTTGAAAGACTCCGCCGAGCCAAAGCTATTGCCGACGAAGCCAACGCCGCAGCCATTGCCGCCGACGCCGCGAAAGGTGAATTCCTTGCGAATATGTCTCACGAAATCAGAACGCCTTTAACGACGATTTTAGGAATGGACGAAGTTATTTTAAGAAAATACGAGTCAGGTCCTATTTATGAATACGCCCGCGACATCAACAGTGCAGGAAACACTTTGCTTCATATTATCAATGATATTCTTGACTTCTCTAAGATTGAGTCAGGACATCTTGAACTTTCGTCAGAAAATTATGACTTAGGTCAAGTCCTTCGCGACGTTGATAACATGGTCAAATTAAAGGCTGAGCAAAAAGGCTTGAAATATATTATGCAGATTGACGACTCTCTTCCTGATGAGTTATTCGGCGACAGAGTCCGAGTTCATCAAATTATGGTCAACATTCTGAATAACGCAGTTAAATATACTAAGAAAGGCAGCGTCAAGTTCGTTTTGACTGGCGTACGCGGCGATGATCCTTCCTTAATCGTTCTGCATATAACAGTAACGGATACGGGCATCGGTATTCACGCCGAAGACATCCCGAAATTATTTAAGTCTTTCCAGAGGATCGACGCCAAAGAGACTCACAATATCGAAGGCACAGGGCTTGGCCTTGCCATCACAGGACGCCTTATTGAATTAATGGGCGGCAATGTTGAGGTTACATCGACATACGGACAGGGCTCAACATTCCATGTTGTTATCCCTCAAAAAATTGTCGGCGAAAAGACTCTTAAAGAATTTGAACACAGCGCAGGACATAAAAAGAAAGTCGCTCGAAAGATTCTCAAAGCTCCTACAGCGCGAGTCTTAATTGTCGATGACAACGACATGAACAGAGTCGTTTTGCGTTCGTTAATGAAAGAGACTGAAATTAAAATTGATGACGCCGAATCAGGAGAGGAATGTTTGAAGAAAGTTTCAGAAAATTCCTACGACGTTATCTTAATGGACTACATGATGCCGAGAATGGACGGCAAGGAAACGTTAGCGAAATTTAGAGCCATGACGGACTCGCCGAGCGCAAATGCTAAAGTTATAGTCTGTACGGCTAACGCGCTTGTCGGAGTTAGAGCTGAATTATTAGCGGCGGGTTTTGATGATTTCCTTAGCAAGCCGGTGAACGGGAAGGAGCTTGAAGGAATGTTAGCTAAATATATTCCGCCGGAGAAAGTCTCGCAGGTCGAAGGGAAGACCGCATAAAATGCTTACATATGGATTTAATATATGGATAGAAGCGATCGTCATTCCGTTCTTGGCGGTCATGGTGTTTTTCCTTTACGCGCGTTACGGCACTAATGTTGAAGCCAATAAACGTTTCAGAAGATTAACGACGTCAACATTTTTTGCGGCTATTTTTGAAGTCCTTTCTACGATGTTAATCGAGGGCTGGGGACATGAACGAATCATTAATTTAATAGCCCTTACTATATATTTTGCAGTAATGGACTTCAATGCTTATTATCTTATGCGTTACATTGAAGCCTACGTAAATGTTCAGGATAAAAAATTCGACGCCTTCAACAGATTTTTGATTATTTCGAGCTTAGTCATGTTGTTTTTGAATAGTATTCCGGGATTTTCAGGATTTTTCTTTGTAGTCTCGAGCGACGGTGCTATGTCAAACGGCTCTTATCACACTCTTTGGCGGAGCGTCTATGTAATTTATTTTGTAATAATGGCCTTCTATCTTCAAATTATGAATAAGCAGGCTTATGCTGACAAAAAACAATATTACACGTTTAATTTCTTAGTTGCTCTTTTAGTAATCTCGAATCTTACGCAGTATATGTTTATAAGAATGACTTTATTTTCGTATGCTGTGAGCACGTTAGTTATATTCATAATGTTTTTCTATTATGAGTCTCCGACTTACAGGCGGATGCACACTATAGAGAAAGAGCTTGAAGAGGCCCGCGTCCAAGTTGAGCAGTCGACTCGAATAACTAACGCAGCAAACAAAGCAAAAAGTAATTTCTTAGCTAACACTTCCCACGAAATAAGAACACCAATGAACGCGATTTTAGGAATGAACGAAATGATTTTGAAGGAGAGCAAAGACTCTGAAATCCATCAGGCCGCTTTAGATATTCGCAAGGCCGGAAATCATCTTCTTTCCATCATTAATAATATCTTAGACATTTCTAAAATTGAGTCGGGCAAAATGGAACTTTATCAGACTGATTATCATCTTTGGCAGCTTTTACGCGACATCGAAGAAAGTCATTTTGAAACTATCCATGAAAAAAATCTTGAGTTTGTTGTCGATATTGATAAAACTATTCCCTAACATTTATACGGCGATGAAGATAAAATCAGGAAAATTTTAGATAATCTTATTGAAAACGCCGTCAAATAAACAGCGAAAGGCAAAATCACTCTTAAAGTCAACGGGACTCACGAGCCTCATGAAAAATTCAAATTAAGAATGTCCGTAAAAGATACAGGCATAGGAATCAGGAAGGAAGATTTAGGAAAATTATTCCAGTCCTTCGAGCGTGTTAATTTACATGAGACTCA
>JAFVEW010000163.1 GCA_017475805.1 Synergistaceae bacterium
AAAATGCAACTTCGCCGGATATTAATGACAGCGACGAGTTAAGACAAGAAATTTCAAAAGTTTCGCGAGGTCTTGATGTTCAAGTTTTTTATCTGCAGTCAAGACTAAGCAAATTAAAAATAGATATTTCTAACTCATCAGAACTTCAGAAAAGATTAAAAGAAGCTCAAGAGGGCGGAGAGGCTCTCGAACTTCCAAGAACTCACGTTTTAAGGCTCGAACTTTCAAGATTAAACGTAGCTCTAACGGCCTTGCAGGTCAATGCTCAACGAAAAACCTTTGATCAAAACGTATCGAATATTCAAAGATTAAGACGGCGGCTCGCGGACATGCAAAAAAATTTAATTTTTCCGCAGGAAGTTTTAGACGAAAATTTAGAGAAAATTCAAACTCGTCTTAATGAACTCACAGAAGAATTAGCAAGTGCTCGAAAGGCTTTAGACTCTGCTAATACTGCTCTCGTCCGTGCAAGGGCGGCATTAGGTACTGCTGACGTAAATATTTTAACGAACGCTTCAGCGGCTTATGTCGCTCGAACTGCCCGCGTAAATTACTGGGAGTACATGCTCTCTTTAATCGATGATGAGATAGCTATTAACCGGGAATATCAACAGGCTTGGCGCGACAGATATAAATTATTTCATGACGAGGCTTCCGGCGACGAAATTTGGAAACTTAGAGATCACGCTCAGACTCGAATTAATGAACTTCAAGCGCAACTTGACGGAATTAGAACTTTTGAAAATTCAGTTTTACGTCAAGTTGAAGCTACTCAAGCCCAAGCTACAGCCGAAGGAGTCTCAGGCGTAATTCAGCAAAATGTTTTGCAAGCCGCTGAAAATTACAGGAAAATAATTTCAGATATTTTCAACCGTTATGAGGCATTAATCCCGAATGCAGTTTTTTTGCAGCAAAGAATTTATAACGAAGCTAACGACAACATCAGCGCGTTAAGGCTCGCTGAAAAAGTCAGCTCTTTCAGCAAAGATACCGTGATGGGTTTCTTAAACACTGAACTTTGGCAAGGCGAAGGCTATTCTGTAACGGTCAGCAAATTAATAATAGCCGTTGCTGTATTTTTATCGAGTTTCTTTTTAAGTTCATGGGGCAGCAAATGGATCAAACGCCGAATGCTTAAACGTTTTAACGCGAGCATCACCGCCGCTAACGGAGTTCAGCGAATAGTCTTTTATATTTTATGGGTAGTGTTCGCGCTGATTGCGTTAAACATCGTGAAAATTCCTTTGACTGCGTTCGCATTCATGGGCGGTGCTTTTGCGGTCGGCATAGGTTTTGGAATGCAAAATATTTTCAACAACTTAATCAGCGGCTTCATCGTAATTTTCTCGCGGCCCTTCAAAGTCAATGACATCGTTGACGTTATGGGAGTTCAAGGCACAGTCGAAGACATTGGCTCACGTTCAACAACTATAAAAACTTGGGACGGTTTCGACGTAATTCTGCCGAACAGATATTTTCTTGAAAACAGCGTTACGAACTGGACTAAATCGGACTTAAAGAAACGCGAGGTTTTGAAAGTCGGAGTTTCTTACGATTCTGACTCTCGTGAAGTTGAGAAAATTTTGCTTGACGTTACAAAGGAACATTCGCAAGTTCTGAAAAGTCCTGCACCGTTTGTAATCTTCAAAAATTTTGGCGACAGCGCACTCGAATTTGAAATCTATTACTGGATCGAACTTAGGACTTCTGCAGGTGCAAAAGTTTCGAGCGATATTCGACATCACATAATGTCAGCGTTTGCACGTGAAGGAATTTCTATCCCGTATCCTCAGCGTGATATTCGTATTATTAAAGACGAGCCTGAAAAGAAGGAAGAACAAGAGGAACAATCCGATAATGCCTGAAAAAATTTCTCAGTCCGCAAGCTGGCGCGACGAACAGACAGATAATTTATGCCGGGCGTTTTTGAAGCTAAAAAATATCGAGGAAGTTTATCATTTTCTTGAAGATATTGCGACGATCGGCGAAATTAAATCAATGGCGCAGCGTCTTGAAGTTGCGAAATTGCTCAACATGTCGAAAAAATATCCTGAAATCGTCAGTGAGACGGGTGCGAGTACAGCCACTATAAGCCGCGTCAAAAAATGCCTCGATTACGGCGCAGGCGGATATAAAACAGTTTTAGAACGTGAAAATGAAAATTAAATAAAAATTAAGTTTTGAAAACTTGACGCAAAAAAATTTTAGAGTATAATTCCTTTTTGTCATGCCTCACCCTTTCAGTGCGGGGGTGGCGGAATTGGTAGACGCGCAAGACTAAGGATCTTGTGGCTAACTAAATGGCTGTGGGAGTTCGATTCTCCCCCTCCGCACCAGTTTTTACTGAAGAAAATGTCCCTTCGGAGAGATCCGGAGGGATTTTGCATTTCTAATCTAAGCATCAGCAAAACATACGTTAACATAGAAAAATCCCCTGCTTATGATGCAGGGGATTCTGTTTTTAAGTTTACTTGTTATTAATCACGTATTCGTTGCGCTCTTTCAAAGCTCTTTCAGCTAAGACGCAGGCGCGGGCGATTTCTTCAGGATTTTTGCCTTCAGCAGCAGACGCTAAATTTCTCACAGCGTTTTCTAATTCTCTTTCAAGGCTTCGGGATGCAGGAGCAGGGTCTGAATATCTTAAACTCTCGGCCAAGTTCGTAAGTCCCGGAACATTGAGGCCAGCCGCGTTCATATCTTCGATGACATACTCGACTTTGTTTGCAAGAGATGAAAGATTTTGACGGCCTTCTTCACGTTCTTTTCTGTCCGCGCCCGACATTCTGAGCGTTGCCATGTTCATTAAAATCATCGGGATTAAAAACACTACAAGCCCGCAGACGTGGATTAACATGTATTTTGTTACTGAAAAGCCCGCAAAAGCATTCCAGATTGACATAGCGATAACAAAAATAAAATACAAGCCGCCTAAAATGACTTTCGAGAAGCCTGCTGGAATTTCTTTGCCGCCGTTTGAACGCATCGCTATACCTGAAGCCTGCAAAGTTTCAAGAACGAGAGCAAAAAGCAAAAAGCCCATCGAAATCCAAAACGTCGTTCCGCGCTGCTCAGGCGTCGTCAAGAAATAAATGAACACCGCCGTAGCTGCGACGATTAACAACATGATTAAAAATAAATTGAAAACCTGTCGGACTTTATTAAAAAATTTCCACATGAAAAATCACCTTTCTTTATTAAAATTTATTTCCGCAGTTTGAGCAGAATTTAGCACCGGGAGTTATAGGCTGTCCGCAGTTAGTGCAAACGAGTTTTGCGCCGCAATTTGAACAGAATTTTGCTCCTGACATAACAGGCTGACCGCACGACGGACAAGTAACGCCCGAAGCCTGAACTTGAGGTTGTGCAATCGGAGTTTGAGGC
>JAFVEW010000164.1 GCA_017475805.1 Synergistaceae bacterium
AAATAAAATAAAATCCCTCTCTTGAAAATTAATTCAGGAGAGGGAAAATTTTTTAGTCAAACATATCGCTGATCGGTCTTTCTTCGTGAACCCGCCTAATAGCTTCGGCGAACAAAGGCGCGATTGAAAGCTGTAAAACCCTATCTGATTTCTTTGAATCTGGAATCGGAATTGTATCAGCAAAGACAAGTTTTTCAATGTCGGATTTATTAATTCTTTCTATTGCAGGCCCTGATAAAACAGCGTGAGTGGCACAGGCAAAAACTCTCGCGCAGCCTCTCTCAACAAGTCCATGAGCAGCGTGACAGATTGTTCCTGCTGTGTCGATAATATCATCAACTAAAATCGCCGTTCTGTCTTTAACATTGCCGACTATGTCCATGACTTCGGAAACGTTCGCGACATCATACGAGCGTCTCTTGTCGACGATAGCTATATCAACATCGAGCATAACAGCAAACTTTCGCGCTCTCGCAACTCCGCCAACATCGGGAGAAACTACAACGACTTTACCTGCTTTTATTTCGTCAGCAAGATTTTTTTTGAAATAATCCGCAAGCAAAATCATTCCCGTTAAATGATCAACAGGAATATCAAAGAAGCCCTGAATTTGTCCGGCGTGTAAATCAGCCGTGATAATTCTGTCGATTCGTCCTCCATGAGCAAGAATATTAGCGACGAGCTTAGCCGTAATAGGCTCACGAGGTTTGGCTTTTCTGTCCTGCCTTGCGTAACCGAAATAAGGAATTACGGCATTAACATAATGAGCTGAGTCTCGTTTTGCTGCGTCGGCCATGATTAAAAGCTGCATCAAATTATCATTAGTCGGCTCGCAAGTCGGTTGGATTAAATAAACGTCCGCGCCTCTTACGCTCTCGTTAAGCGATACGCCGAGTTCTCCGTCAGAAAATTTATAGTGCTTTATATCTGATAATGGAACACCGAGTTCTTGACTTATACGCTGCGCGAAATCAGGGTGCGCTGTTCCTGAAAATAATTTAAGGCCGTTTCCTCTGGACAAGATTTATTTCTCTCCTTTTGCTTTCTTGAGATGATTGTGAAGTAATGACCAGTCCTTGATATTAGTCTGGCGTGCGCGTCCGACACCTAAAGCGTTTTCCGGCACAGCCTGAGTTATAACAGAACCGGCAGCCGTCGCCGCACCGTCAGCAAGTTCGACAGGTGCAACGAACATTGTATCAGAGCCGACGAAACAATTATCGCCGATGAAAGTTTTATTTTTATGTTCGCCGTCATAGTTGCAGGTAATGCTTCCTGCGCCGATGTTGACGTCATGACCTAAAGTCGCGTCGCCCATATAAGAAAGGTGAGGGACTTTTGAATTTTCTCCGATTTTTGAATTTTTAAGTTCGACGAATTTTCCTGCAAACGCTTTTTCTTCGAGGCATGAATTTTCGCGGATATAACAGAAAGGCCCGGCCTTTGAATTATTTTTTAACTCGCTATTTTCTATAACGGCATAAGCAATAATATTTACATTTGCGCCGATTTTAGCGTTAGTTAAGATCGATCCTGAACCGATGTAAGAATTTTCACCGATTTCGCTTTTGCCCCAAATTTGAACGTTAGGCATTATGACAACTCCGGCAGATAATTTTGCGTCAGGACTTATGTAAACGCTTTCAGGAGCAGGCATACGGACTCCTAAATCGAGCCATTTCGATAAAATTCTTTCGCGCATTACTCGAGTAGCTTCCGCAAGTTCGCTGTGATTATTAATGCCTTGCATTTCGTCTTCATGGAAAATAAAAGCTCCCGTCTTCATATTTTTTTCATTCATTAAATATAAAGCATCAGGGAGATAATATTCTTTTTGAGCGTTATCGTTTTTTATTAAATCAATAACTTTTTCAAGAGATTTAACTTTGAAGGCATAACAGCCTGCGTTGACTTCGTTAATTTTTCTTTGTTCGTCCGAAGCGTCTTTGAACTCGACGATTTCAATTTTATTTTCGTTTCTTATAATTCGCCCGTATTGTTTAGCGTCGCTTGCGTTAAAAGAAATAACGGTACAGTCATTATCGCCGGACTCACTTAAAAATTTTTTGAGACTCTCAGGTTTAATTAAAGGCAAATCCCCGTTAAGCACTATTAAATCATCGTAACGCTGCCAAAATTCACGTGCAGATTTAACGGCGTGCCCTGTGCCTAATTGTTCGCGCTGCCATAAAATATTTAATTCATTTGGAAAATTTTTGCGTAGGTGCTGCTCTACAATTTCACCGCCTGAGCCTACTAAAACGCCTACATCTTCGGGCTTAATTCCGGCTTCAAAAACGCTTTGTAAAACGTAATCAATAATCGGACGGTCAAGAATTGGCTGTAAAACTTTAGGGGTCGCGCTTCTCATTCGTGTGCCCTTGCCTGCTGCCATGATGAGAATGCAAAGATTACTCATAGTTCTTACTTTAATCGCCTCCAAAAGTTTAATGGCTGGGATGGATGGATTCGAACCATCATTACAGGATCCAAAGTCCGGCGTCCTGCCATTGGACGACATCCCAACAAAAAATTAAAACTAAAAATTACTTATGGCTTTTATCTTTATCTATGTTCACTAAGATAAAATACGGGAGAATACTAATGTTAAATTCTGAAAAAGTCAAGGCTGTTGAATCAAAAATTTATTTTTCATAGTATTTAATTAACGCTTGGATACCGTTTTCCCCCATTCCGTGTTCATTTATTTTTCGATAAAGATTCATCACTGTAGCTAAGACGTCGAGATCTAAAGATTCTTTCTGGGCTTCGTCAAGGGCAAGAATCATGTCCTTTATAAAATGTCTGACAGAAAAGCCGGGTTCAAAATCTCGGTCAAGAATCTTAGGTGCTGCTGTGTCAAGTTGTTTGCTTGCGGCTCCTCCCGTCGAGACTGCACGAAGGAATTTTGACATGTTCAAGCCTTTTGATTTTGCATAAACCATTCCCTCACAAACTCCGGCGATAGTGCCGGCGATCATAATTTGATTAGCTAATTTTGCCTGCTGCCCCATGCCTGCCTCACCCATATAATTAATATTTGTCCCCATAGCCCTGAATAAAGGGAGATTCACCTTGAAATCTTTTTCGCTTCCGCCGACCATTATTGAAAGTCTTGCGTTCTTAGCCGCAGCGACTCCTCCACTGACAGGAGCGTCAAGAAAATGAAGCGAGCGTTTCTTACATTCTTCGTTAATCATCTTCGCAAGTGATGGACTCGTCGTGGTCATGTCTATAACATGCGCTCCCGGTGCTGCACTGTCAAGAATGCCGCCGGAAGCAAAATAAATTTCTTCGATGTCTTTAGGAAGTCCGAGCATAGTTATAATTATGCTGCATTCTTTGAGACAATCATTAACAGAGTTAAAAAACTTCGCGCCGTTGCTTATTACGTCATAGACTTTCATAACGGAGCGTGCATAAATATGAACTTCAAAGCCAAGTTTCACTAAATTTTTGACCATGGGTTTGCCCATTCGCCCTACGCCTATAAAAGCAATTTTTTTCATTTTATTTACCTTCTTTCAGTCAATGCGGTCGGTAAATTATATCAGAGCGGTGAAAAATTTCGGATTCATGGTAGAATTTTAGAAAAATTTTTATTCGTTAAAATTCGAGGAGTGAAGGTAAACGAGTTCGCAGGAGAAGTTTTTTCTTTCAGTGTGTGTTCCGTCATATAATCGAGACGTGGAATTGACACGCCTGCTTGAGTCGATAGACGCTTCCGGCGATAACGTAAAAGATATTGAGATAGTTATTCGTGAAGACTTTTCGCCGCGCCGTCAAGATATTGCTAAGGCTGTTGCAGACTTCAAATCTAGGTCGCCATATTCCGTGAACTATATCGAGAATGAAAAAAATTTTGGCTACGATAAAAATTTGCGTTCTGTTGCCAAAAGTGCCGAAGGCGAGTGGGTTATATTTATGGGCGACGATGACGTTTTTATTCCAGGGGCTTTAGATAATTTCATAAAATTTTTACGCGAAAACAAAGATATAGGCTACGTTATGCGCCGTTATAGGCGCGCTCATGAGGTAGAGAGTGGCTATGAATATGAGGAATTTCGTTACGCTAAGCATGATGTGTTTTTTGAGCCTAGTACAGCCACGATAATAGAATTGTTCAGACGGAGCTTGTTTATATCAGGCTTCACGTTCAAAAAAGAATACTTTGACGATTACGACTGTGCAGATTACGATGGAACATTGTTATTTCAGCTGTATATTCTTGCGAACATTTGCAGTGTTCATAAGTCATGTTACTGCGACATAGCAATAACTCAGGCGTTCGATAATGCAACACCGTTTTTTGGTAGTTCTGAGGCTGAAAAAAATTTATATGATTCTGGAGAAAATAGTGTGCGGAACAGCTTGAACTTTATGAAACAAGTTAAGGTTTTGGCGGAAAGTATAGAAAAAAAATTAAATATAAAAATGACTGAAGAAATTATTACGACTTACTCTAAGTATTCATATGGCTTTTTGTATGAGCATCGTGACGACGGAATAAAAATTTTCCGTGAGTACGCTAGAGAATTAAGGAAATTAGGTTTTGCAAAAACTTATCATTTTTACATTCATTATTTAGCGTTACTGCTTTTAGGAAAAAGTAATTTTCAAAATTTGATAATGAAAATTAAGAAACTTTGTGGAAGCACTCCGAAATTGTAGAAACATTGGAGAATGGTAAGAAATGAAAATTTTAGTGGTAGGTTCGTATGTAACGAAGATTTACGAGAAAGCCTTATATGACGCGTTTTGTAAACTTGGCTATGATACATATAAATTCAGCTGGAATAAATATTTTGACAAATATTTTAATTATCTGTCGAGTTTTTCCTTTAGTTGGAAAAATTTTCGTGAATACCCTGCTAAATTCCTTGAAGCAATCAAACGGGCTGAGCATAAATATCATATAGGGCCTACCGTTGATAAGATGAATAAAGGTTTAATAGCATATGCTAAAGAAGTTCGTCCTGATCTCATATTTATACAATATGGAGTCTTTTTTTCGCCTTCAACTATAAGGGCACTCAGAGCAATCGGTGCAATGGTTTTTGGATATAATAATGATGATCCATTCAATAATACAGCACAAAAATATTTTTGGCGAAAGTATCTTAGCTCATGCCCTGAATATGATTACATGTTTTCGTTCAGACTGAAAAATATTGAGGATTATAAAAGAGTTTTTGGCATGAATTCAGAGATTCTTAGGGCTTATTACATAAAAGATAGGAATTTTCATATAGACATCCCTGACGAAAGATATAAATGCGATATTAGTTTTGTAGGCCATTATGAGGACGATGGCCGTGATGAATTTTTGATAGAACTTGTGCGTGGAGGCTATTCGTTCAAGCTATACGGAACTGAGTGGCACAGATCGAAGTATTATGAAGAATTCAAAAAGTTCATGAAAGGCGACATTCAGCCAGTACGGGAAGATTATAATTTAGCATTAAATAGTTGCAAAATTGCGCTGTCGTTTTTATCCCATCTAAATAACGATACGTATACGAGAAGGACTTTTGAAATTCCGGCGACAGGAACTTTCATGCTAAGCACATACACGGAAGATTTAGCAACGCTTTTCGAGCCTGATAAAGAAGCTGTATACTTCAAAACTTCGGACGAAATGATAAGCAAAGTTGATTATTATTTAGCTCACGATGACGAGCGCAAAAAAATCGCCCGGAACGGCTATGAAAGACTTATACGTGACGGTCATGAGGTCACTGATCGTGCTAAGCAAATTATAAGAACATATGAAAGGATTAAGAGAGGAAAATAAATGAAAAAATCAATATTTAGAGATTGGTTACTTGGCAAAGATACCATTGATGCTACAAAAGATGCTTGGATTGCAAAAAAACTTTCTGAGATTGAGAACGGTAAAAGCATTTTGGATGCCGGAGCTGGAACATTAAAATGGAGACCTTTTTGCAGTCATTTGCAATACACTTCGCAGGATTTTGCGCAGTATGACGGATGCTCAAGCGAAGTCGGCCTTCAGGCGACAGATTGGAAATATCCAAAGTTGGATATAGTGTCTGATATAACAAATATTCCTGTCCCAGATGGGAGCTTTGATGCGGTTCTATGCACGGAAGTTTTTGAACATTTACCCGATCCGAACGCGGCATTAAGGGAACTTGTTCGAGTCGCAAAACGTGGGGGGGGTACACTTTTGCTGACAGCTCCATTTTGCAGTTTGACTCACATGGCTCCATATCACTTCTGCAGCGGCTTTAATCAGTTTTGGTATAAAGATAATCTCGAAAAACTTGACTGCAAAGTAGAAGAGTGCGTTGCTAATGGAGATTTTTATGATTTTTTGCGCCAAGAAGTTACCCGATTGCCTTTTGTTACAAAGAAATATAAGGGCGAAGCAAGTTTATATACAAAAATTCGCTGTGCAATGTTCGCCCATTTTTTGAAAAAATTTATTGCAACAGAAGACGCTTCAGACGAATTGCTTTGTTTTGGTTATATGGTTCTGGCGAGGAGAAATTAAAAATTGAAAAACTATTCTATTCTTGTAAACTCATGCGACGCCTACAGCGACGCGTGGCCGATGTTCTTTTTTTTGCTAAAGAAGCATTGGCAAAACGTGGGGGGGGGTATGCCTCGAGTTTATCTTAATTGCGAAACATTGCAATATCATGACGATGACATTGAAATAATTAACCTAAATCACGCTGATACGCGTGCTTGGGGCGAAAGGTTATTAAAATGCCTTGATGAGATCGATGATGAAATCATTTTAATGATGTTAGAAGATTATTATTATGAAGCCGATATTAAGACTGACATAATAGCTAAATGTGTTGACTACATGGAAGCTGATAAAAAAATTTTGGCGTTCCAATTGGAGCCAACTGGTGAGGTTTTTACAAATAAGACAATCATAGAAGAGTCGCAGTATCCCGGTTTTGTAAAAAGGAAAAGATTCGCATATTTTAAGTTGGTAGCCGGACCGACTTTATGGAGAAAATCTGAGTTAATACGCTATACAAATAAGAACGATACTCCGTGGGATTGGGAATTTTTTGGAAGTTTGCGAACTTGGCTTAATAGTAATAAAATTTATTGTTGGACAAGCTTTACGGATCGCATTTTCGATTTTGATGGTGAACACGGCGGAGCTATCCATCGCGGCAAATGGGTAGGTTATAAAATTGAAGAACTTTCAAAAAAATATAATTTCCCGTTTGATTACGGTACTCGTGAAGTCGAATACGATTGGATAAAGGAAGGTTCTTTTTTTAATGTTCCGCCTTTTTACAAACGTCTACGAAACGTAATTAGAAACAGAAGCAAGTTTGTATTTGAAATTATAAGGGGGCTTTGGATATAGTAATGAAAAAATTAAGCACTTTGTTATGGGAAATTGGTTCTAAAATATTACCTGATGAAGTAGTTTTGAAGATTTTATTCAGAAAAGTTTTAGGGCAAAAATTGAATCTTGATAACCCACAAACCTTCAACGAAAAATTGCAGTGGCTAAAGTTGTATTATCGTGAGCCGTTATTTACCGCAATGGTTGATAAATATGGGGTAAAGCAGTATATTGCAAACTTAATAGGAGAGCAGTATATTGCAAAAACTTACGGAATATACGATAGTTTTGATGAGATCGATTTTTCTTCGCTGCCAAATTCTTTCGTGATGAAGTGTACTCATAACTCAGGGAGTCTTGTCATAGTTAAAGATAAAAACAAACTTGATCACAACGCAGCAAAACGCAAACTCCAAGGTGGGTTGAAACATAATTATTTTTATTTCGGTCGCGAATGGCCTTATAAGAACATTCAGCCGCGAATTTTAGTCGAAGAATTTTTACATGATGATAAGAACGAAGTTTTGCCTGTGTATAAATTCTTTAATTTTAACAACGGCGCGACAATTATCCAGGCGATTACTAATGACAAGATGTCCAATGAATCGATAGATTATTTTGACGAAAATTGGAATCTTTTGCCTATTCAGCAAGTTTTTCCGAATAGCGAAACTCCGCCGACAAGGCCTGATAATCTTGAAGAAATGTTGCAGTTATCAGTTAAATTAAGTCGCGGGTTTCCTTTCTTGCGTACAGATTTTTACAACGTTGGAGGAAGAACTTATTTTTCGGAATTTACTTTTTACTCTGACTCGGGCTTCGGCAAATTTTGTCCCGATAGCTGGGATAAAGAACTTGGCAACAGAATACAGCTTCCAAAATTACACATAAGGAGAAAGACAATGAATGCTAAACTTAATCATTTAGTGGCTTGCATTAAACATCCGTTGCGAGCTGCAAAATACATTTCAGAACGTAGGGGGGGGGTATCGCATGGATGACCGCGAGTATCTCGAATTTGCATACGAGTATATTCGTGGAGAATGTATAAACTTGGATACACCAAAAACTTACACGGAAAAATTAAACTGGATGAAAGTTTATGATCACAATCCATTATATACTAAATTGGCTGATAAATATTCTGTCAAAAAATACGTTTCTGACAGAATAGGCAGCAAGTATGTGATCCCGTTGATTGGTGTTTGGAATAATCCTGAAGAGATAGATTTTAATGCACTCCCTGAGAAATTTGTTCTGAAATGCACACATGACTCAGGCGGAGTTTTTATCTGTAAAGACAAAGAAAAATTCGATGCTGATAATGTTATGAACACATTAAAACGGCGATTGCAAAGAGATTATTCACAATCCGGCCGTGAATGGGCGTATCGTGATGTTCCTCGAAAGATCATTGCAGAGCAATACGTCGAGGACTTGTCTGACAATAACTATAAATTCTTCTGTTTCAATGGAAAATGCAAGGCCTTGTATGTCGCTCCATTCAGGGAAAAGTTTGTAGATTATTTTGACCGCGATTTTAATCATCTGGATATCTTCACAGAAATTCATGGAATGTCTCTTCAAACGCCAGCTAAACCGTCTTGCTTTGAGCAAATGCGCGACATAGCTGAAACATTGGCAGCGGGATTGCGCGCCGTTAGAGTGGATTTATATTTATCTCACGATAAAATTTATTTTGGTGAGTTTACCTTCTTTCATGAAGGCGGTTTCATGCCTTTTCAGCCTGACCATTGGAATTACGATTTTGGAAGTTGGATACAAA
>JAFVEW010000165.1 GCA_017475805.1 Synergistaceae bacterium
AAATTATTAACGCCGCCGTTACAGCACAGGCCGACGATTTCATAAATGTTGCGCCCAATAAGTATGACACAATCGTGGCTGAAAGAGGCATGAGCTTATCGGGCGGTCAAAAACAAAGACTTTCAATAGCAAGAGCAGTCCTGAAAAACGCACCGATAATTATTTTGGACGACGCTACGAGTGCACTTGACTTAAAGACGGAAGCTAATTTTTACGATGCTCTTCACAAAGCAAATCCTGAAGCAACAAAAATTATAATCGCTCAGAGGATAGCGTCAGTTAAGGACGTTGACAGAATAATTATTCTCGAAGATAAAAAAATTTTGGCTCAAGGCACTCACTCGGAACTAATGAAAACTTGCAAAACCTATCAAGAAATTTATAACTCTCAGCTCGAACTTTAAACGGAGAAATAAAAATGGACGCTAAAGAACAAAACATGCCGGGGTTAAACCGCCGAATGAGATTCGCAGAAGTTGAAAAAGCCGAAAATATCTGGGCAACGTTGAAGCGTATAGCTACCTATTTCGTCAAAGAAAAAATCATTTTAGTGTCCATGTTCTCGGCTGTAATCATAGGCACAACGTGCGGAATATATGCTCCAGCACTCCAAAGCAAAGCCATAGATATAATAGCAGGTGAAGGCACAGGAAATTTTTTCGCTACGTTATCCTTAATGATAATAATTTATATGATTTACAGTGCTGGCCAATTATTTCAAAGTCTGCTTGGAGCAAAACTGAGCCAAAAAATTGTCCGGCGAATGCGTCGGGAACTTTTCAATAAAATTATCAGCCTACCTGTATCCTATCTTGATATACATCCTCACGGCGACGTCATGAGCAGAATGACGAATGATATAGAAAATATTTCTATGACAGTCTCGCAGTCATTGCCATCTCTATTTTCAGGAGCTTTAACGATAGTTGGCACTACATCAGTGATGTTATTTTATTGCTGGCAATTAACTTTGCTCAGCTGTGTTAGTATACTTTTAACTTTGTTAGCCACGAAAATACTTTCAAGAAAAGTCAGAGAATTTTCACGCCAGCGTCAAAAAATTTTAGGCGAGCTAAATTCCATTACTGAAGAAATGATTTCGGGCTATCGCACTGTCGTAGCTTATAATCACCAGGAAATAACGATTAAAAATTTTTGCGAAACTGCAAACTCTCTGACAAAGGCAGGAATAAAGGCCGACATTTTCGGCGGTATCATGGGGCCCGTCATGAACTGCATAGGTAACGTAGGCTTTGTGATGATAGCCGTGTTCGGAGGATATTTCGCTGCTGAAGGGATTATTTCAGTCGGAACGATAGCAGCCTTTATAGTTTACGCAAAGCAATTCAGCAGACCTATAAATGAAATAGCCCAAGTTTATGGGCAGCTTCAAACGGCTATAGCCGGAGGCGAGAGAGTCTTCGCTATTCTCGATGAAGCAGACGAAAGTAACGCTGGCGATGACCTAATAGAATCAGAAAAAAATAATATTTCGTTCAGGCACGTCAATTTTTCATATAACAAGAGCGATCCGACCATTCGAGATTTTAATTTAGAGATCCCGTCGGGCAAAAAAATAGCTCTTGTAGGGGCTACAGGGAGCGGCAAAACTACAATCGTCAATCTTTTAATGAGATTCTATGATATTGATAACGGCGAAATTTTTATAAATTCTCAGGAAATTAAAACGATTTCGCGCTCAAGCCTCCGAAAGAATATAGCAATAGTTCTTCAGGATACGATTTTATTTTCCGACACGGTATTAAATAATTTGAAGTATGCTAACGAAAATGCGGCTGACGAACAAATTCAAAATGCTCTGAAAATAAGCCGCTGCGATGACATAGCTTTAACGGAGACGGGTGATACTATAAGTCAAGGTCAGCGTCAATTAATCGCAATAGCAAGAACTTTTATTGCCGACCCTAAAATCTTAATTTTTGACGAAGCTACTGCAAACATAGATACTCGCACAGAAAAATTAATTCAGGACGCCATGCAAAGCATAATGAAGAATAGAACGAGTATCATAATCGCTCACAGGCTTTCAACTATAAGAGACGCTGACATAATCGTGGTTATGGATCAAGGTTCATGCGTTGAAATTGGCTCTCATGGTGACTTATTAGCAAAAAAGGGTCGCTATTATGAGCTATATACGACGCAGTACAGAGGACTTGCTACGTAACCACAAGATCAACTAAGGAGCAACATTATCGTGTTGAAAACAAGAGATATATTTTTTGAGTATAATATAGAATTAGAAGGTGCGGAAGGGGCACTGTTGCGCCTTGAAGAAAAATGGAAGCAACGCAGAGATTCGAACTCTGGGAGGCTTGCACCTCTTACGCTCTCCAAGCGCACGCCATCGACCGCTCGGCCACGTTTCCGTGAGTAATTTTTTGACCGAAAAATTCGGCGCAAGCCCCTGACTTTAGGCATGGGGATAAGCCGCTTTTGATATAATTTATGAGAATTTGTGAAAGGAGGTTATGAAAAGTGAAAACTTATTGCTTCAAATTATATGTTTCAAAGAAAAATCGAGATTTGAAAAATAAAATTAATATCGCAGGAATTA
>JAFVEW010000166.1 GCA_017475805.1 Synergistaceae bacterium
CGGCGAAAATGTATCAAGTTGAAGATATTATCAAGCGTCTTGATGTTCCGGCTCAGCAAGTCATGTTAAGGGCAAGCATTTTTGAATTCAGCGACTCAGTTACAAAAGAAGTTCAAACTGCTATCGAAGCCGTTTATGATAAATGGACTTTCACAAGCGACCCTCGAAACGGAAAAGGTTTAATTAGTTATCTTGACGAAACTTACATGAACGGCAAAGCTAATTTCAATCGTCAAGTAACTGCAACTCTTCAGGCTCTTGAAAATAGAGGCAAGGGACGAACAATCGCTAATCCTTCAGTCATTGCTGTTGACGGCCAAGAAGCTACGATAAGTTTGAAGCAGGATATTTTATACAGCAAGGGAATTAACGAAAAAGGAAATATCGAATGGGGCAATGAAGAAGTCGGCCCGGAATTAAAATTCACGCCTAAAATCGAAGAAAACGGATACGTTTATCTCGACATCAATATTAATACAGGCGACTATCTCGGCAAAGACACTGACGGAAATATTCAGACGACGACGCGGGAAGTTACGACAAAAATTCGAGTCCGTGACGGAATGCCTTTCGTAATCGGCGGCTTAAATCAAGACGGCCATATCGTTACGCAGGCAAAAATCCCCGTGCTTGGCGATATTCCATTATTAGGCGAGTTATTTAAGTGGAAAAATAACGAACATAACAGAACTCAAGCTGTCATGATCGTAACGCCGTTTATATTAAATTAGGGGTTTTTTAGGGGATGTTAGGAGTTAGGAATTATCTTTGATTCCTAATTCCTATTTTTTTATTAAAATTAAAATAAAAAAGGGAAGCATAAATTATGAAAAAAATTTTTTTATTCGCGCTATGTATTTTTATTTTTGCGGCTTCGGCTTGCAACGCTGAAATTAAAAATTCTTATGATTTAATCATCGCTGGCGGCGGCACGGGCGGCACAGGTGCTGCTATTCAGGCTGCAAGACTCGGCGTGAGCGTCTTAATCGTCGAGCCTACGTCAATGTTAGGAGGCCAAGCAACGGCTGCAGGTGTCTCAACGATGGACGACATGAGCAGAATCGAGAGCGGAATTTATAAAGAATTTATCGACCGCGTTAAAAATTATTACTCAGCAATGAAAAAATCTATCAATACTCCTTATTGGAAAGAACACGGAAAAGCCTTTGAGCCTTCCGTCGGCGATAAAATTCTCAAAGAAATGGTTTCTGAGTGCGAAAATATCGAGATTTTATTTCACTCAAAAATTCTTGACGTCGATAACGAAAATAAATCCGTGAAAATTCAAACTTCTGAAGGCGAGAGAGAAATTAACTATAAAATTTTAATCGACGCGACTGAATACGGAGATATTTTGCCTATGGTCGAGGCGCGTTATCGTTCTGGAAATTTTATCTCGCCGAACGTCAATAAAAATTCTTTTATTCAAGACATAACTTGGACAGCAATAATTAGAAAATATCCCGACGGAGTGCCGGAAAGACTCAAAGCTAAAAATCCTTTGCCTGATTATGAACGCGGCTTAAAAAATTATAAATCTTACGTTACGAAAGACGGCTTCGACTTTCAAGGCAAGTATCCCGTAAAAATGCCCGTGAATTTAATTTCGCATAACGCTTATAGAGCCGTGCCTGACTCTTTTACGCCGGGAAGCTATACGGGCGCGAGAAAAAATTGGCCGAAAATTTCTAAAACAGGCGTCAACTGGGCTAATGATTATCCGGGAATGTATATGATAATGAATCACTACGGCTTAAACGTAATGTTTTTAGAAGACAAAGAGACACGCGCTCAAATGGAACGCGACGCCTTAATAAAAACTTTGAATTTTATTTATTATATTCAGAACGAACTCGGTGCGGACTGGTCAGTCGATGAAAATGAATACGGCGAACTTCCTGAAGCAGCGAAAGATTTTCCCGACGAATGGAAAGAAATTGCCCGGCATATGCCGCCGATCCCTTATGTCAGAGAGTCAAGGCGCGTGCTTGGAGCTTACACTCTGAACGCTAAGGCAGTCCACGAAAATTCTTTAAGCTGGCGAAACGGTCATAAAAATCACGAGTTCAGCGACGCAATCGCAATCGGCGGTTATAATTTAGACCTTCACGGCGGCGACGATGATGACGACATTGAAAGCGAACTTGGCGAAAAACAGTCTTCAATTTGGGGCAACATGCCGCAAGGACCTTTTCAAGTTCCTATGAAGATTTTAATTCCTGAAAGCGTCGATAATTTCTTGGCCGCTGAGAAAAATTTATCGATGTCGCGTTTAGTTTCGAGTGCCTTGCGTCTCCAGCCTATTACAATGATGACAGGACAAGCCGCAGGAGCTTTAGCCGCCGTAGCGATTAAAAATAATATTCAGCCGCGAGAAGTTCACCCGCTGCACGTTCAGAAAAAATTAGCCGAAGCCGGAGTCGTTTTGTCGCTCTGCAATTATTCTGACGTTCCAAGAGAACATAAAAATTTTGCAGCAATTCAAATTTCAAATTTATACGGCCTGTTAAAACCGCGAACTTATCCAAGCATGACTGGAGCAAATATAAATTCTTCCGGCTCGAAAGGTCAAAAAGGGCGTTTTGCGCCGGACAAATTCATCACGAAAAAAGATTTTGAAGACATGATTACACGAGCTGAAAAAATTACTGGAACAAAATTAGCATTGCCACATGTCGGAGTAACGATGACACGCGGCGACGCTGTTGAGTTAATAGTTAATTTGATGGACGAGATTAATTTTTAATCGGGAGTTAGGAGCAAGGTTATTATTATTTTTTACTCTTGCTCTTATTTTTTGTTCTTGAGGTTTTACTTTCTTTTTCTTCGTGTTTGAAAAGCTCCTTCATTGAAGCCTTAGTTAAATTCTCAACAACTTTAATAACTTGGCCGCCCTGATATTCACGATAAATTGAGCCTTTAGCCGCCGCAACATGGTCGCCTTCGGGATTATCAGCTAAAAAAATTTTAGGCTCAAAATTCGTGCTTAAATACGTAACGTCATGGGCAGGTATTATTTCTGTTTTTTTCTTCAGGTATCCGCAAAGTTTCAATGATTTTGCCGTGCCTGTCGCGCTTCTCGATTTCTCTGTATTCCGTGTAAGTCCTTGTAGTCTCCGGGACATGCTGAGTTACAAAATTTTGCGTTAAATTAGCCCTTATGAAAACAGAATAACCCATTTCTGAAGCAGCTTTGAAAAATTCTGCACCGTCTAAAACTTTATCGCCGTAAATAAATTTCATATCTTCGATTAAAGCGTCGTAAGGCTTAATTATTAAATTTCCTTTGCCCATCGATGAGTTAATTCCTTCAATAAGCCATGAATTTATTTGAGCATTGAGCTGCTTTGCAGGCATTAATTGACTTCCGGCCTTAAGTTCAGTGTCAAGAGGCATAATGAAAACTTTTTTAAGCCCAGAAAATTTTAATGACGGATCTTGCCAAACTTCAACATCGGCAAAGGCTGAACTCGAAAATAAAGAAATCAGCGCGATTAATATCAAAAATTTTTTCATTCCTAAACTCCTTACTCCATTGAACGGTAAGATAATCGCACACGACGCTGGAATAAATCTTCCTCGATTTCGTCGGCCTGTTCCTCAAGCATGAATTTATCTTCAAAGACCGGGTCGCCTGCGTCATCTTCTTGGCCTTTGAACGCGCTTTTTAAGACTATCGGCGTTATTATCGTGCAGATAATTATCATTATAATAATAGGCCCTAAGAAATTTTCATCAATTAAATTCATCGACATTCCTTTTCCTGCAACTATAAGGGCAACCTCTCCACGACATACCATGCCTAAGCCTATTTGATAACTTTGACGATTTTTGAAACCGCAAAGTTTAGCTCCTAAGCCGCAACCGCCTAACTTTGAGATTACACTGACAAAAACTAAAGCAATTGTAAAAGTAATTAATTCCGCGTTCATTTCAGGCAAAGTAACTTCAAGACCTATATTAGCAAAAAATATCGGAGTTAATAACAAATACGCTATCGTGTCAAATTTACTCGCAATATAATGACCTTTAGGCGACATAGCGATAATCATTCCTGCGGCAAAAGCTCCGATAATATCAGCAACCCCGAATACAACTTCAGCCGCCCATGCTAAAAATAAACAAAAAGCAAAGCCTATAACGGGATAACGTCTTAAATTACGCTGTTCCTGAATATAATCAGAATAAATCATGTAATGATGATAGAAAAATCCTGCAATACTCACGAAAACAAAAAAGCCCGTGATTTTCATGAAAGTCTCCGTTACATCAACATTGCCGCCTGCCATTCCTGTTATTATCGTTAAACAAATTAAGCCTAAAATATCGTCGATTAAAGCCGCCGCTAAAATTGTATTGCCGACTTTCGTTGACATTTTTCCGAGTTCTTTTAAGGTCTCGACAGTGATTGAAACTGAAGTCGCCGTTAAGACAGCTCCGACAAAAACAGCAGAAGCAAACGTTGCCTTTTCATCAAAAACAAACATTAAGCCCGTTCCCATGCCTAAAGGAACAAGAACGCCGAGTAATGCAACTAAAAAACCTGATTTCCCGGAGGCTTTTAATTCGTCAATATTCGTCTCCATTCCGGCGGTGAACATTATTACTATTACGCCGAGTTCTGCAAGAGCTTTCAGAAATGGTGAAGGCATCAGGCAAAATTGAAATCCGAAATATTTTGTCGTCAATGCCCCGAGAACCGCAGGACCAAAGAATAATCCAGCCATCAACGCTCCGACAACTTGAGGAAGCTGTGCGCGACGCGAGAGAATGCTGAAGATTTTTGTTGACATTAAGATAACGCAAAGGCTTAATAAATAATTATAGCCTTCCACAATAAATTACTTCCTTTCTTATAAATGCAAGTAGGAGTTAGGAAGTAGGAAGTAGGAATTAAAAAAATCTTTCTGTTTTCCAAACTCATAGCTCCTCCTAAATTTCTAATTGTCTTCTGAGGGCTCGCCGAGTAAAGCTCCGACTTGATGACGCCAAGGCAATGACGGGTGAGCACCGATTTTAGTACAGGCTAAAGCTCCGCATGCTGAACCGAAACGTGCAGCGCGTCTCAAAGGACGGCCTTCTCCGAGTGCTACGCAAAATCCAGCACAGAAAGCATCTCTCGCGCCAGTGTTGTCGACTGAACGAATATTAAAAGCATCGAACGAAAAACTCTCTCCGCCATTCACAAAGACCATTCCGCCTTTCGCGCTTTGAGTTACAACAAGACAGCCGACACCGCGAGTTAAAATTTCTTGAGACATTTTATCGATATTTTTATTATCATGATTTTTATTTCCGGCGTAAAAACTCAAAGCTCTTTCGTTTAATATCATGTAATCTATATTTTTCCATGCCTCGTTTGGCAAAGAAAACGGAGGTTCAGCCGATAAAAAAGTCTTGCAGCCTAATTGACGAGCTAATTTCAAACCTGCTACGACTGTAGAGGTCGGACTTTCCATTTGAAAGAGAGCAGCATCGCAAACCTCAAAAATCTTTTTAGCCTCGTAAATATCTTTTTCCTTCAATAAAGTATTCGCGCCCTGAGCTATTACGATTGAATTATCTCCTTCGTCCGTAACTGTGATGACGGCAGTACCCGTAGCTAATTCTTTTTTAGTCCGCAAATGCGAACAGTCAACGCCGTTTTCAACTAAGACAGAACGTAAATGACGCCCGAAATCATCATCGCCGATACAGCCGATTATGTATGAACGGGCATTTAATCTTGCGACTTCGAGTGCCTGATTAGAACCTTTGCCGCCTCCGGCCATCCCGAAAGGACCGCCTATTATAGTTTCGCCTTTTTCAGGACAGTGTGAAGCGCGGATAACAAGATCTATATTGAGTGAACCTACTATTGCAACAGCGGACAAATTTAAGCCTCCCTGAAATTAATTCATGTAATTATACATTAAATAAAAATTTCGCCTGAAAAGACCTCGACAGCCTCGCCGGTCATGAGGCAAAAATTATTTTCTTTGATTTCGATTTTCAAATCGCCGCCAAGAAGGTGAACTAAAACTTTTGAATTCAATTTTCCTGCTTTGAAACCCGCAAAAGCCGCCGCCGTAGCTCCTGTGCCGCATGCCATTGTCTCGCCGCTGCCTCGCTCAAAAACTCTCATTCTGATTTCAGAACGTGAAATTATCTCGATAAATTCTGAGTTAACTCTGTCAGGACATC
>JAFVEW010000167.1 GCA_017475805.1 Synergistaceae bacterium
CTCTTCGTGCCTATTTATGCGGTGCAAGGTTTTCTCTTCCCCTGCGGATTCTCTACAGTTTCTCGTCCACTGCACATATTTGCACTCATTGGTTATGATTGCTGATAAAAATATTTTTCACGCTCCTTTCATGTTTTCACGTAATTTTCTCCGACATGTTAGCTTCAAAAGCAACAGAATTTGCTTTGTTTAAATTTTCACAAGAAGAAGTATAACTAGATATTCTTCTTTTTAGCCAATTCTCAAAATGTTCTATCGGATTTAATTCGTGTGAATATGGTGGCAGAAATATTATGCGGATTCCGTATTTTTCTGCTGGCCTTTACTAGAAGCTCTCGCATATTTACGATATAAAAATTCATCAATTCTAGTTTCATCTACATAAATTATTTTTTCTTGGTGAATGTCTTTGATTTTTTCAAGATATTCCTTTACTTTTCTAGGGTTTTGCTCACAATAGCGAGTGGTCTTTTTCGCGCAACTTTAAGACGCTTTAATGCTTTACTTACTGCTGCTTCTGAACATTTGAAGTAAATAAACTTCAGGATTATTTTTAACGTAGTCTTTTAATTTTTCGGGTGCGATTTTTTTGAATGGCCGTTTTACAGAATGTTGCCTTAAATGTCCCTCTTCTCTTAATTGTTTTTTTTCCACATTTTCTAATAGTTATGATTGCCACATTAAAAACTTTACTTGTCTATTCAAGCGTATGACCTTCGCGCCGATATTCTAAAGTTCGTATTTTATATTTTCCAAAATAACTCATGATTGATAATTATACTATAGCTTCACAAGTTAATTTAATATAACTATCAACTTCTTCGTATTTTTCATTTACACAAACTATTTTATAATCATCGTGTAATTGCTGATTAAATATTTGATGTTTTGAATTATGCTCGGCGGTAAGTGTAAGCAAGGAACGAAGCGAATTTCTTAATTTCTTAGACCCTTACGAGGCTAATCAAAAGATTATTGTCGTTTGAAATATTTTCTCAAATCTCCCCCCTTTCTCCCGATATCTAGATAAAGGGGGGGATTGTTAATTGGGAAGTCTTTTTAATTCCTAACCTCTCACCTTTTATAAAAATTTTATATTCCGTCCGAGTAGTTTAAGATATTTTTTGAACTTATCGGGAACTTCTGCGCCTTTATGAGTGATTTTTACCATGCCTTTTTTAACGTCGACATTTTCAACGCCGTAATCACAGCCAAATTTTCTGACTGCAATTAGCCCTGCTAAATATTCAACTTCAGTCGGCAATTTTCCAAAACGATCGCTCATTTCATTTAATAATGCTTCAAACTCATCAAGGCCGAGAGCATTTAATAAACGTCTGTAAGTTGTAATTCTTACGTCTTCTTGCGGAATATAATTTTCGGGAATGAAGCCGTTGCCTCTATCCGTTGTGATTTCAGTTTCTCGTTTTTCTTCAATGCCGCGCAACTTATTAATTTCTTGTTCGAGCATTTTGTAAAACAAATTAAAACTTGAATTTCTCGTGTTGCCGTGCTGACTTGTTCCGCCGATTTCGCCGCTGCCTCGAATGTCTAAATCTCTTCTCGCAATGTCATATCCAGAACCTAAGTCGGTCATTGTTGCAATAGCTTCGAGCCTGTCAGTTGTATCTTGATTTAACGAGTTTTGATCAGGATAAAAGAAATAAGCAAAGGCTTTTTCACCGCGACGTCCTACACGCCCCCTTAATTGATACATTTGAGCCAAGCCTAATTCAGCAGCGTTGTCGATTATTATTGTATTTGCGCGGCCGACATCAAGACCGCTTTCAATTATTGTAGTTGCGAGCAGAATATCGATATTTCCTGAATAAAATTCAAGCATTGTAGCTTCAAGTTCTTTCTCTGGCATTTGACCGTGAGCTTTTTGAATTTTTGCATCAGGAAAAAATGCTTTTAACATAGTCTCATATTCGGGCATTCGAGAAATTTTATTTGATAAGAAATAAACTTGGCCGCCGCGATTTAGTTCGTAAGTTATTGCGCGTCGAATTGTCCCGGGATTCCATTTTCCTGTAAAAGTCGCGACAGGGAGTCTATCTTCTGGCGGTGTTGAGAGAACAGAAATCGTGCGAAGTCCTCGCAAGGACATTGCCAAAGTTCTTGGGATCGGTGTAGCTGATAAGCTCAAAATATCAACAGAGCCGTAAATTTTTTTCAGACCTTCTTTGTGCATTACGCCGAATCTATGTTCTTCATCGATGATTAAAAGAGCTAATTTTTTGAAAGATATTCCTTTCTGCAAAAGTTTATGCGTTCCGATTAGTATATCAATTTTGCCTTCGCTTGTTGCTTTGATTGTCTCTTTTGACTGCTTCGGCGTTATAAATCTCGATAATAATCCGACGTTCACAGGAAAACCTGATAATCTTGATTGAAAAGTTGCATAGTGTTGCTGAGCTAAAATTGTCGTAGGAACTAAGACGCAGACTTGAAAGCCCGACATAACGACTCGAAATGCCGCCCTCAAAGCTACTTCTGTCTTTCCAAAGCCGACATCGCCGACTAAAAGTCTATCCATCGGGAATTTGCTCGATAAATCTTTCATGATTTCGTCGATAGCTTTTAGCTGGTCAGCAGTTTCATTAAATTGGAAAGATTTTACAAAGTCTTCATACATCGAATCAGGTGCGCTGAATGGCTCGCGGCGTTCAAGCTCTCTATGAGCAAAAATATCCATTAAAATTTTAGCTTCTTCTTTTGCGCGTTCGGCGGCTTTTTCTGCGTTCTTCTTCCAAGTCTTACCTTTGAGGCTGTCTAACTTTACGGCTTCGCTTTCATGTTCGTTTAAGCCCGTAATTTTATTAGACTGCAAAACAGGAATTAATAATCTTTGGTCGCCCGCAAACTCAATCACTAAAACGTCCATCGGCACGCCGGAAGCGTCTATAGTCTCAATGCCTCTAAAAATTCCAGTGCCGTAATCGTCATGAATTACTAATTGTCCGGGCGATAATTTTTCTGCATCGTTCCATTCGTTAGGCGCGCGCCATTGAGTTAATGAAACATTCGCGTTAATTCCTGAAAGCTCGCGGTCAGAAATAAAAGCCTGCTTAGAGTTCATGTCAATGAAGCCTGACGACAAAACACCGTCATGAATTTCATAAGGTAATTTTTGAAATACAGGATTATTAGTGAAAACTTGAATCTTAAAATTATTTTTTTCGAGTTCGCTGCAAATTTCTAAAATTTTTTCAGGGCTTCCCTTAAAAGCAGGCAAAGAATCTGTCATAAATTCAGCGTCAGCCCTTGCCGTGTCGCTTGAAATTCTGATTATCGGCAGCGTTGCAAGTTTATGAAAAACACTATCCCATAAACTAATTTCAGAGAGATTTTGAGCCGCCAGCGGGGCTCCCGCTTCGTTGTAAATTTCATTCCAAAGCCACATAAAAGAATTTGCTTGAGTTTCGATTTTATCAGGCTCATTCAAAATTATCATAGTATCTTCAGGGATTAGCTCGACGGGCATTTTCATTTTTGCTTCTGTCATTCCGTGAATAATAATTTCGTCAATGGCCATCAGCTCGCTTGAACTTTTCTGAGTGTCAGGGTGATAAGAACCTATGCGTTCTATCTCCTCATCAAAAAATTCAATTCTAATCGGCAAAGCATGAGCGGGGTCGAAAATATCGAAAATAAATCCGCGCTGTATATATTGTCCCGGTGCCCAGACTAAATTTGAGCGTTTATAGCCTGAAAATTCGAGCCACGATTTAATTTTCTCCGAGTCAAATTTTTCGTCTTTCTTAATATGAAGTTCGGCCTTTCCAAG